>NZ_SZWZ01000089.1:0-111111 GCF_005281025.1 Citrobacter sp. wls714
AATTCCTTTTGTCATAAACGAGTTCCACGGACATGCTTTAACTCCTCTTTACTGTGTTTAATGCCAGTATATACTGTATGTATAAACAGTATAAATGTGAGTGAGTTTATTATGAAGTTTTATTCACCAGCTGAGTTGCGCCAGATAGTTGCGCTTCCCTTATTTAGTGATCTTGTTCCATGCGGTTTTCCTTCTCCAGCGCAGGACTACGTTGAAAAAGGCATCGATCTCAATGACCTGCTGGTACAGCATCCCAGCGCAACCTATTTTGTTAAATCATCGGGTGATTCTATGGTCGGGGCGGGGATCGGAAATGGCGATTTGCTTGTAGTCGACCGTTCCAGAAAGCCTTCACATGGAGATATTGTTATCGCTGCCATCGATGGCGAGTTCACGGTTAAACGTCTTCAGTTACATCCAATACTGATGCTTGTTCCTGAAAACAATGCTTATGCACCCATTACGATAAACAGCGAAGATACGCTGGATATCTTTGGGGTGGTGACGTTTATCGTGAAAGCGGCAAGCTGATATGTTTGCCCTGGTTGATGTGAACTCGTTTTATGCGAGTTGCGAGACTGCATTCCGGCCAGATCTGAAAGGCAGGCCGGTAGTTGTTCTGTCAAATAACGATGGCTGCGTGATCGCCCGCAACGCTGAAGCCAAAAGAGCTGGTGTGAAAATGGGGGATCCGTATTTCAGGCAGAAGGACTTATTCCTTCGATATGGTGTGGTTTGTTTCAGCAGCAATTACGAGCTTTATGCAGATATGTCCAGCAGAGTAATGTCCACGCTGGAGGCAATGTCTCCCCGCTGCGAAATATATTCAATTGATGAAGCCTTCTGTGATCTGACAGGTGTAAGAAACTGCCGGGTTCTGCAGGAATTTGGGCAGGAATTAAAAGATGCCGTTTATCAAAATACGGGTCTGGCGGTTGGCGTTGGTATTGCCCAGACAAAGACGCTGGCGAAACTGGCGAATCATGCAGCCAAAAAATGGCAGAGACAAACGGGTGGGGTGGTGGACTTATCTAACCAGGATCGCCAGCGCAAACTGATGGCTGCACTGCCGGTTGATGAGGTCTGGGGAGTAGGGCGCCGTATCAGCAAAAAGCTGGAGGCAATGGGGATTAAAACGGTTCTGGATCTGGCTGATACTGATATTCGTTTTATCCGGAAGCACTTCAATGTAGTCCTCGAGAGAACGGTGCGCGAACTGCGCGGTGAACCCTGTCTTGAACTGGAGGAGTTTGCCCCCGTAAAGCAGGAAATTGTCTGTTCCAGATCATTCGGAGAACGTATTACGGATTATGACGCTATGCGACAGGCCATCTGCAGCTATGCGTCGCGCGCCGCAGAAAAGTTACGTGGAGAGCATCAGTATTGCCGCTACATATCTACGTTTGTTAAAACGTCACCCTTTGCGCTGAACGAGCCGTACTACGGTAACAGCGCGTCGGTGAAGCTGCTCACCCCGACACAGGACAGCCGGGATATCATTGCAGCAGCGACGAGGAGTCTGGATGCAATATGGAAAGACGGACACCGATATCAGAAAGCCGGGGTAATGCTGGGGGACTTCTTCAGTCAGGGCATCGCCCAGTTGAATCTGTTCGATGATAATGCGCCGCGCCGGGGTAGTGAGAAATTGATGGAAGTTCTGGATTATCTGAATGCAAAGGAAGGAAAGGGGGCGCTTTATTTCGCCGGACAGGGGATCCAACAACAATGGGCGATGAAGAGAGAGATGCTGTCACCACGATACACGACCCGCTATGAGGACCTTCTTCAGGTTAAGTAACAGGCTTAATTAAATCTGCTCCCTGATTTTTCACATTCCCGACGGCACGTGTTACGGCATGCCATATAAATTTATCAGCCGACACTGAACCGTCGGCAGCAATTTCCGCAGCATCTTTCCCTCCAATGTCCTGCCTCATCCATTCGCGAGCGGCTTCTGGTGAAAGTACCAGAGGCCGCCTGTCGTGTATATCTACCAGCCCTTTGTCGGCCGCAGCTGTCACTATCAGGAAACCTTCTGCTTCATCTCCACGTTCGAATGGTGTGCTGCCGATCGCCGCCATAAAAATTGGCTGACCGTCTGCCCGGTGAATAAAGTAGGGTTGCTTCTTGTCCCCTTCCTTTTTCCACTCAAACCATCCATCAGCAAAGCAAATCGCGCGGCCATGCTGCCAGAGTGGTTTAAACATTCTGCTGGTGGCCGCAGTTTCAGACCGTGCGTTAATGAGCGGCGGTTTATCCCACCAACCGGGGGCGTATCCCCAGATCACTGGATCAAGATGCAGCTGCTCATCACGTTCGCTCAGAAGCAGAACTTTTGTTCCTGGCGCTACATTGAATCTTCCGATGGGTTCTGGATCGTATGGAATATCGCGTTCTGATTCATCAGCGAGCAAGACAAGATAATCTTCACGTGTCATTGACTGTGCAAAGCGTCCACACATAGAAACCTCCAGCCATATGTCAGACTGAAAGTATAGGCGGTAACTAAAAGAGAGGGCGCGTAGGTTAATGTGTACCTAAATGCGCCCTTAATTTGAATTTTAGGTGGGTGTTTGTTTGTATTTATTTGAATTTAATGTGAATTAGTTAAATTTAAAAAACCTTCTTATAGGGTTTCACAGAAACCTGTGCGTACACGCCAGCGGCCACATAGGGGTCGGCTTCTGCCCACGCCTGCGCGGCCTCGATAGATTCAAATTCTGCTATCACCGTCGAGCCGGTAAAACCCGCGACACCTGGATCGTTACTGTCAACGGCTGGCATCGGTCCTGCCGTGAGCAGTCGTCCTTCGTCATGCAGGAGTTGCAGACGGGCCAGATGAGCAGGGCGCACGGAAAGGCGTTTGTCGAGAGAGTCTGCGATATCTTGAGCATAAATAACGTACAGCACGGGTAGAGCTCCTTAATCGGTAAAAGTCGTTAATTACGTTATTGGAAAGGCATGTCAACTGCAACGTAAAGATAACGGATTTGTTAAGACCACATTGTCATGAAGGTTTTTTTACATAAAATCGTGTTTTAAATGCAGCTTACCGTCCAGACCTTATTGAATATGATTGCTATTTGCATTTAAAATCAGGGCCTGGTTTTTTAACTGAAACGATTATGACTTCAATGACCCTTGATTTACCTCGTCGCTTTCCCTGGCCAACGTTACTCTCCGTCGGCATCCATGGTGCTGTAGTGGCGGGTCTATTGTATACCTCGGTACATCAGGTTATTGAACTGCCTGCGCCAGCGCAGCCGATCTCCGTTACGATGGTCGCGCCTGCCGATCTCGAACCACCTCAGGCCGTTCAGCCGCCGCCGGAACCCGTCGTCGAGCCTGAACCGGAACCAGAGCCGATCCCGGAGCCGCCAAAAGAGGCGCCGGTAGTGATTGAAAAACCGAAGCCCAAGCCTAAACCGAAGCCAAAACCGGTGAAAAAAGTGGTAGAGCAGCCCAAACGTGATGCTAAACCAGCAGAGCCGCGTCCGGCGTCCCCGTTTGAAAACACGGCGCCAGCGCGTCCAACGACCAGTAGCGCGCCGGCAACCAGTAAACTGGCGGTAAGTGCGCCAGCAGGCCCACGCGCTTTAAGCCGAAATCAGCCACAGTATCCGGCGCGAGCACAGGCGTTGCGCATAGAGGGGCGCGTCAAAGTCAAATTTGACGTTACACCAGACGGGCGTGTTGAAAATGTGGAAATACTGTCCGCGCAGCCGGCGAATATGTTTGAGCGTGAAGTAAAAAATGCGATGCGCAGATGGCGCTATGAAGCCGGTAAACCAGGTTCCGGACTGGTAGTGAATATCGTGTTCCGTCTGAACGGCGCAACGCAGATCGAATAAGGCGCAAGCCGGATTTGGCGGTTCGCCGCCATCCGGCAATAAGCAATGAATTGTGAGATTGCCGGATGGCGATGCTATCGTGACTTATCAGCCCAAGGTAGGGATTGGGCGAGGCTTACCGTCTTTATCAACGGCAACATAGATAAACAGGGCTTCGGTGGCTTTATAGCGCTGGCCGATAGGTTCTGAAGCAACTTTCTTCACCCAGACTTCAATATTAATGCTGATCGAAGTCGTCCCGCGCTTCACGCAGCGCGCATAGCAACAAACCACATCACCTACGGCAACCGGGCGTAAAAAGCTCATTCCTTCAACGCGCACCGTTACCACACGACCATGCGCGATCTCTTTGGCCTGAATAGCGCCACCTATATCCATTTGTGACATCAGCCAGCCGCCAAAAATATCACCGTTCGCGTTGGTATCGGCAGGCATAGCCAGAGTGCGTAAAACCAGTTCACCCTGGGGAGTATTATTCGTTGTTGTCATTGTTGAACCGACTATAGAGAAAGATTACAGGCGCGATGCTACTAGAATTTGCGCGTTGAGAACAGAGGGATGCGGCGTGCGGAGCGGAAGTTAGCCGGGTTAATGGCAATGAGGAACGTGAGGGGATAAAAATTCGCCAGATCGGTTGATCTGGCGAGCAAGTATTACGATTTATCTTCCTGCGGCAGATGGCGGTAAATATAGACACCGCTCAGCAGCGTGAACAATAAGGTCAGGGCTGTCAGGCCGAATACTTTAAAGTTGACCCAAATATTCTGCGGCAGCCAAAAAGCGATATAGATATTCGCCAGACCACACAGAATGAAAAAGATGGCCCAGGCTACATTAAGCTTCGACCACACTGGCTGCGGCAGGGTAAGCTCTTTGCCTAACATCCGCTGAATTAGCGGCTTTTTCATCACCCACTGGCTAACCAGCAGCGCACCGGCAAACAGTCCGTAAATCACCGTAACTTTCCACTTAATGAATTCATCGTTGTGGAAGAAGATAGTCAGGCCGCCGAATACGGCCACCAGAACAAAGGTGATTAACGCCATCTTCTCGACCTTGCGATAGCGAACCCAGCTGTAAATCAGAACCACAGCCGTCGCAACAATCAGTGCCGAGGTCGCCGCGTAGATGTCGTAAAGCTTATAAAAAGCAAAAAAGACAACCAGCGGTAAAAAATCAAGAAACTGCTTCATTCATCGATTCCGTCATCAAAAGCACCAGGCATGCGCCCGGTATGCGTTCAGGGTTTATTGGCGAATCAGCATGTACAGGCGGAACAAATAGATCAGCAACACGGCGGAGATCATATTGCTCAGCGTATTCGCCAATACCGCGCCTACGTTCGGCGTAAGTACCGCAAAACTTGGCGCAAAAAGCAACAGCAGCGTTTTTGCCAGCAGCCAACCGATCACTGCCGGCGCTACCAGTCGCATATTAGACCATGCCAGACGCACACTGTTGCGCATAGCGGCAAAGACACCCATTTTATCCTGTACCAACATCACCGGTGCGAGTGCTAACAGGATGGCCAGCAGAATACCGGGCACAACCACCAGCATAATACCGATTTGTACCAGCAGAGTAGTCAGAAAAATCAGAATAAACAGCTTAGGCAGTACTGGCGCACTGGCGCCGATGGCGCGTAACGCGCTGACCCGATGACCTGCTGAAATCAGCTGAATCATCAGGATGATACCTCCCGCGAGGATGGCATTACCAATCAGGCCTGAAAATGTCGACGCCGCGGAAGCGCGTAGCAGAATTTGCTGTTGCTCCGGGGTCATATTTTGTACCAGATCAAACAGACCCACGCTACTGGTTAACTGATCCCCTTCACTGAGTTGCGCAATTTGGGCGTCGGTGGGAGAAAAGGCATGCCCTAACACCACTGTGATAAACGCGCACAACAACGATACCAGCAAGATGGTAATGAATTGATTACGGAAAAAGTTTCCCGTGTCACGGTAAACGGATTTCGCCGTGATAGACATGCACTCTCCTTGAGTTTTGCAGGTGTTCATTTGCGGGCAATTGTACCCTGGATAACTCTACAGTGGCAGCATCGCACGATGTATGGAAAGGCATATCTTTGTAAAGCTCCGGTAATTTTTGGCTATGACTTCAGCGTTATGCAAGAACGCTGGTTGTTCTCTGCCCATCATGAGCAAATAAGCAACGCTTATCATCAGCGGGTGTCGGACACTTGCATGGCGAAAATATATCAAAATTGATCTGAATTAATTTAACCAGGATTTTGAATGCAAGTTCTAACTTAATCTGGATCAATAAATGTTAAATTATCAAAGTCAATGTGATCCAGGTAAGATCACTTATTACTCCAATGTGGGTATATTTGTTCCGCTTTTATAACCATAACGATGGAGCGGACATGAAAAAATTAACAGTTGCAGCATTGGCTTTAACAACTCTTCTCTCTGGTAACGCATTCGCGCATGAGGCTGGAGAATTCTTCATTCGTGCGGGTTCTGCCACCGTCAGGCCGACGGAAGGTGCGGGGGGAACGCTGGGAAGTTTAGGCGGCTTTGATGTCAGTAATAACACCCAGTTGGGGCTAACATTCACTTACATGGCAACCGACAATATCGGTGTTGAATTACTGGCTGCGACGCCCTTCCGTCATAAAATTGGGACTGCCACGACGGGCGATATTGCCACTGTGCACCACTTACCGCCGACGTTAATGGCACAATGGTACTTCGGCGACTCCAGCAGCAAACTGCGTCCTTACGTTGGCGTCGGTGTGAACTACACCACCTTCTTCGATGAGGGCTTTAATGATAACGGCAAAAAAACCGGCTTATCGGACCTGAGTCTGAAAGATTCCTGGGGTGCGGCAGGGCAAGTCGGTATGGACTATCTGATTAACCGCGACTGGCTGATTAACATGTCGGTCTGGTACATGGATATCGATACCACAGCAAGTTACAAACTGGGTGGCGTCCAGCAGCGAGACAGCGTACGCCTCGATCCGTGGGTGTTTATGTTCTCTGCGGGTTATCGTTTTTAAATTTTTCTGTAAAGCCATTCTGCAAAACTGGTCGTTTTACGACCAGTTTTGCTAACTCTTCAGCATTAACGAACATCATTCCAGTTGTATTTTTTTCCTGTGGTATCCATGACGAAAATCTCCTTTTTGTAGTTTATTAACCAGGATTTCATAGACTTTTTCGCATTACCCTGACGATGGATGCCAAGCCACAATTCTGCAAGCGAATTAAGATCATCGGAAGACCACGGAGTATTATAATCTCCGGTGAACTTTGTTTTTTCATCAACTAACTGGCTGTACCAAATATACATGGGGATTTGTAATGCCTCTTTAGGCGGTCTGACACCACCGTGGGAATAAACCACAGAGCGTGCAGGATCGCGGATCAGCGCATGGTCGGAAAAATACATTACTGATGAGCGAGTGTTTTCCAGTTCATTGAATATATTACCCATAAGTTTATCGGTATAGCGAATTGAATTGTCATAACAGTCATCGGCTTTGCTTTGACCAAATAAGACAGTATCACTTTCTGGAAAACGTTGACAGGAAGGCTCATGACTGCCATATAAATGCAGGACAATAAGTTTCTTACCTGGTTTCTGTAATGCCTGATGCAATAACGGTAGCAAGGCCTCATCATAGCCATATTCTACCCATTCATGTTGATGTGCATTCATGGCAATCCCGGTAATTATATTGTTATGCGCACCTCCATTTCCCTGGCGACTGTACCAGTATGTATCATAGCCAGCCTGGTTTGTGATATTAATAATATTATCGCTGTAGTTACGAGGGTTACGGGTTTGCACTGAGTCAGCAGTAAGTGCCAGGGGGACGGCCATGATTGTTACCGGTGCAGGCGCAATCGCGTTCTGAAACAGTAAAAGTTGCTGCTTTTGTTTGATAAGTTCAGGTGTGGTATCCCTTGCGTAT
This sequence comes from Citrobacter sp. wls714, assembly GCF_005281025.1. Taxonomy (NCBI): domain Bacteria; kingdom Pseudomonadati; phylum Pseudomonadota; class Gammaproteobacteria; order Enterobacterales; family Enterobacteriaceae; genus Citrobacter; species Citrobacter sp. wls714. The sequence continues at coordinate 7,801 of NZ_SZWZ01000089.1, forward strand.
CCATAAATCCCCATGTTTAACGTACGCGCAGATTCCCCGATTATCAATATATAGTTTTCGATTCCTGTATCAGTTACTGTTATCTTATAATTGGGAATGTTTGTACCGATATCAGAAATTATGGCGTTATCTTGCATCGCCTGCATAAACTCTTTTCCGGTACTTACCGGAGTGGAACGGATCACTCGTTGTACCAAACTTTCAACATTACTTTTTCTTATCTGGTGGAGATAAGCTTGCGAAAATAAAAGAAAAATTATTAATCCCAAAATAACCATTGGGTAGTGGCGAAATCGATAGGGTACAGGTCTCGCGCCAGTGTTTATAGAGTAAATAAAAAATATTACAAGTGTAAAGAACGTAACACAGTCACGCCAATATAATCTCAGCATCGCCACTGCTTCGCTGGGCGTTGTATTCAAAATACTTAACGCAAATCCATAACTAAATTCTGAACTGTAATTATTCCAGGCATGCAGTTGAAGAGTAATGTCACCTGCGACGGGTATTAAAATTAAAGCGGCCAGAATATTTCTGAAAAAGACATACTGTATGCATCGCAATGAAAGCATGATCATGAAAAACACAAGCGTCCGATTAATTACAGCGTTATATTTTGCACTCAAAACATTAACGACTGCAATAATTAAAACGGAAATGATTAGCGGGGTAATATTAAGTGGGCGCAAACCACTTCTGACCATTTGAAGGTTAAGCTGGATAGACATGATTTTTAATTTACGGACCCAAATATCCTGGCAAAGAAAATATTTTTAAGCATAAGAATTTCCTTCTTATGCGCTTTTATTGTTTATTCATGTAATTATTAAGGGTAAATAAGTTACATGTGGCAACCTCACAGACCTGTCCAGGGTGTGATTGCCTTTATGTCGCTTTATTCAATGCTATTTAGTCGTTGTCCTGTGGTTTGATTCCTTTGGCTATTGAAAATTGTACGGAGTAGATTTGAGTTAAGTAAAAATAGCATTTGCTATGCTTTATATCTGCATAACAATTAAGTTACGATTTGGTAACATAACCTAACTGAAATTATGATGGCCTTGTAAAAAATAACTGCATAACTCTGACACTATAATGATTTTAGCCTTGATGAGCCAATGCAATATTCATATTTAATATGATTTACCTGCAAATCATCACCAAAACTTTATGATATTGCTGCGTCAGCGTTTCTATGCTCATCTCTTACACATTAAAAACAACGACCACATCTGAGATCAAATGTGGGTTGGGCCAGAGTCATTCGCTACCTGCGGATATGGACCTTAAAAGCACGAGGAAACCGCGCTCGGTCACAGCCATAACTGTGGCTGTGGTCAAGATTTGCCGCCAGAATCCTCAGCGCGTACTTCTCCTTTTCGATGTAATGCTATTCTTTAAGCAAACTGGCTTTAAGAGTATTGACGATGTTAACCCGCCATCAGCTCCAGCAAAAAATCACACTTCTGGAATCATTCACCGGCGATGATACGGCTGAGTTTGCCCTGACTGTGGCGCGTGAGTTGCTGAATTGCATGAATAAAATTGAGATTATAGAGAAACGTATTGCCACTCCGGTTAAACTGCCCTATTGCAGCGCCAGTCCAGTTTGTGAGATCGAAGCAGGGTATGCCGCCGGTGTGAACGACTGTAGAGAGGCTATTCGTCGGGCAGGGTATCCCATTGAAGGGGAGGATTAGTTTGCATTTATGTTAACAAAAATGTGCTTTTATTGTATAAGGTTGTAACTTTAATTCACGCCCAAGAGCGACGCTATTTCAAATCATCATTAGTCTCAGGAAGGTTAACATTCTCTATCAACATACAGCATCGTTATGCAGCAACATAATCGGATAACCGGTTTGGCAATACTGTTAACTATCAGGGTGGGCTCGTGAAGATTGTGCAGGATAAGCTCAGAAACAGGCAGGCACTGCTGGTATCGGGGCTGATTACTCTGGTATTTACCTCGTTGTTTCTGTTTATCATCTACGAACAGCGTATAGCCACCACCAGTGAAGGCATTAACCGCCTGCAAGCTCGGATGCTGGATATTTTCAATGACAATGAACTGATCGCTGATGCGATTGGTGAACGTTATCATCACATCAAAAACGACGATCAATGTGGCAATATATCGCAATTCACCCCCAGGAATAAAGATGAATGGGGAATTAACGCCGACCCAAAGCGGGTGCATTCGGCAACGGGGACAATCATTACCCAGCAAACCAGCCGTGGCGCTTTGTGTATGTATGCGGCGGCGGAGTTTATACGTGGCATGGTGAATGAGTTAAACCCGGGCAGTTTTGATGCGCATCGTTACATCATTGCTAAAAACTCGGATTATTTTTACTGGTTCATGGCGTCTGACTCGCGCCATTTCAGCTTCTCCAGTTCTGACATGGCGCGGGATATCACCAACTTTTTCTATCCGCCCGTCGATTTCTATACCCGACTGTTGCAAAAAAACGTCAAAAACAAAGCCCTTAGCTCCACGAACTTCTATACCGATAAAATTACCGGCGAAAAAGCTTACAGCGTGGTGAGCTATATCTACGATCTGTCTGGCAAAGAAATATCAGATCAAATCGTGGCCTATCTGGTCTATGACCATTCAAAGCCTGAGTTGCAGGAGGCGCTGGCTAATGCATTTGACTATCAAATGCCACAGAGTCTGAACGTGGCGCTGGTGAATTTAACCAACAATGAAAGCCTCTGTTTATCCGGTAAATGCGTGGATAAAACGCGCCTGATGGTGCGCAAGTTATCAGATAAATATGCATTGCACTATTCGCTGTCATTAGGCCGTTTTATGACACGCGACACACAGGCTGGGATCGTGATTCTGCTGGCGCCGTTCTTTTTTATCATGATCAGTTTCTCACTAAAATCCTGGCTGAATGAAAGCGACCTCAAGGTTTATATAGACACGCTGACCGGCTGCTTTAACCGCCGAATTCTCGATATCATCAAACGTCGTGATTTATCGCACTGCTCGGTGGTGCTACTGGATTGCAATAAGTTCAAGACTGTAAATGATACCTGGGGTCATGCGGCAGGCGATCGGGCGCTGCAAATTATCGCTAACAGAATGCTGTCTAACACTCGAACCAGTCACGATATCGTGATTCGTACCGGCGGGGATGAGTTTATGATCCTGTTGTTTCGCTCGCAGGCAAGTGACGCTACGGCAATTGCGCAACGCATTAGCGGGCAGGTGACCAGTCATGTGTTTGTGGTGGACGGTCATACTGTGCCATTGTCAGTATCGTGGGGGATTGCGGAAGTGAACGGCGAGTTGGATGTGGCAATTCAGAATGCGGATAACGCCATGTATAAAATGAAGCACAAGAAAGAAGGGTAAAACCGCCAGGAGTCTCTGGCGGTTGATTTAGCTTAGTAAGGCGTGGCCGCTTTCATCGCGCTGACAAAGGCTTTCAGCTCCGCCAGCATCTGCTCAGGTGCGGCAACATTCTTCTCAATGATTTTCACAATCGCTGAACCGGAAATTGCCCCGGCAGCACCGGCTTCAATCGCGCCGGTCACCTGGTCAGGTGCAGAGATACCAAAGCCCTGTAATGACGGAGGAGCACCATATTCTTTCAGCTTTTGGACCAGATGATGCAGCGGTAACGCCGCACGATTTTCAGCGCCAGTCACGCCGGCACGCGAAAGCAGATAGGTATAGCCGCAACCGTAAGAGGCAATCTGGCGCAGCAGTTCTTCATCAGCGTTCGGCGGGCAGATAAAAATAGGCGCAATGTTGTGGCGGAGCGCCGCAGCTCTGAATGGCGCAGACTCCTCAACAGGCACATCTGCCACCAAAACAGAATCCACGCCGACTTTCTCGCACTGAGCGTAGAATTCGTCAATACCCTTGCTGAACACCAGGTTGGCATACATCAGCAGACCAATTGGAATGGTGGGGTGTTTCTGACGAATCAATGCCAGCATCTCAAAGCATTGTGACGGTGTCACGCCCGCGGCAAATGCCCGCAGTGTAGCTTCCTGTATGGTCGGACCGTCCGCCAGCGGATCGGAGAACGGAATGCCGAGTTCAAGCGCATCAGCGCCAGCTTCAATCAGCGTATCAATGATTTTCAGTGACTGTTCGACCGACGGATCGCCCAGGGTTACGAAGGGGACAAAAGCACCTTCTTTGCGGTCCTTCAGCTGTGCAAAAAGATTTTCGTAACGTTCCATCAGATTTCCCCTCGCGCTTTCAGAATATCGTGTACGGTGAAAATGTCTTTGTCGCCGCGACCGGAGAGATTAACCACCAGTAACTGCTCTTTTTCCGGATTCTCACGCATCATTTTCAGGGCGTGTGCCAGGGCATGGGAGGATTCCAGCGCCGGGATGATCCCCTCGTGCAGACACAGCGTTTTAAAGGCTTCCAACGCTTCATCGTCAGTGATTGAAACATAATCGGCGCGACCGATGCTGTTCAGGTAGGCATGCTGCGGCCCGACAGACGGGAAATCCAGACCTGCGGAAACAGAGTAAGACTCTTCAATTTGTCCTTCTTCAGTCTGCATCATCGGGGATTTCATGCCAAAGTAAATCCCGACACGACCATGTTTCAGCGGTGCGCCGTGTTCACCGGATTCGATCCCGTGACCGCCTGGCTCTACGCCGATCAGACCGACGCTGGTTTCATTAATAAAATCGGCAAACATGCCGATGGCGTTAGAACCACCGCCCACGCAGGCGATAACAGCGTCCGGCAAACGACCTTCTTTTTCCAGAATCTGCGCTTTTGTTTCTTCGCCGATCATGCGCTGGAACTCACGTACAATGGTCGGGAAGGGATGCGGTCCCGCCGCTGTCCCGAGCATATAGTGTGCGGTATCGTAGCTGCCAGACCAGTCGCGCAGGGCTTCGTTACAGGCGTCTTTCAGCGTTGCAGAACCGCTATGAACAGGAATGACTTCTGCTCCCATCAGACGCATACGGAAAACGTTAGGCGACTGACGCTCAACGTCTTTCGCACCCATATAAATACGGCATTTCAGACCCAGCAATGCACTGGCCAGCGCCGATGCAACGCCGTGCTGACCCGCGCCGGTTTCGGCGATGATTTCCGTTTTCCCCATACGCTTCGCCAGTAACGCCTGACCCAACACCTGGTTAGTTTTGTGCGCACCGCCGTGCAATAAATCTTCACGCTTAAGATACAGCGTGGTGTTGGTCCCGTTAGTAATGTTCTGGCATTTGGTCAGCGCGGTTGGACGACCAGCATAGTTTTTCAGCAGATCGGTAAACTGCGCCTGAAACTCAGGATCTTTTTGCGCGCTGACGAAAGCTTCTTCCAGTTGACGCAGGGCAGGCATCAGAATTTGTGGCACATACATACCGCCAAATTCACCAAAGTACGGATTGAGTAATGTTGTCATGTCCTTTTCCTTAATATGCGCGCAGCGTCTGAAAGACCGAAGCCAGGAGTCGTGCATCTTTGATGCCCGGCTGTGACTCTACGCCAGAATTAAAATCGAGCCCGGCACAGCCGGTTTTTGCCGCGTTGACACAGTTATCGGCGCCAAGTCCGCCAGCCAGTAAAACGTTATCCAGCGATTGCCCGCCTAAAAGCGACCAGTCGAAGCGTTGACCGCTACCGCCCTGGCCGTTGTCGAACACGTACTTATCGACATGCTGATAATCCCTGGCTGGCAATGTTTCGCTCACGCTCAGCGCTTTCCAGATTTGCACCTGTTTGGGCAGCGCATCGCGCAGGGCGTCAACATAGGTCTGATCTTCGCTGCCATGCAATTGCACTGCACTCAGTCCCAGGGCCAACGCTTTGTCGCACACCTCGGTAATCTCGGTGTTACGGAACACGCCGACATACTGCAATGGCGCACCGCTTATCACTTCTCGCGCCTGCTCAACGCTAACCGCGCGCGGAGATGAGGGCACGAAAATCAACCCGCCATATATTGCGCCCGCTTCATATGCCGCGTTTGCATCCTGAGCCCGGGTCAAACCGCAAACTTTGTTCTCGCCAAGCAGAACCCGACGCACGGCGGCGTGCAGGTCATCATGCGACATCAGCGCAGAGCCAATCAGAAAACCGTTGGCGAAGTGGCTGAGTTCGCGTACCTGGCCGTAGGTATTAATACCGGACTCGCTGATGACGGTTACGCCATGACCCAGACGAGGCGCCAGTTGGCGGGTGCGATTCAGGTCAATCGACAGATCGCGTAAATCACGGTTATTGATACCAACAACTTTGGCGCCCAGAGCGATAGCACGCTCCAGCTCTTCTTCGTTACTGACTTCGGTCAGAACACCCATCTTCAGACTATGGGCCACGGCGGCGAGTTGACGATATTGCTCATCGTCCAGCACTGACAGCATCAGCAGGCAGGCGTCCGCCTGGTAGAAACGCGCCAGGTAAATCTGGTAAGGATCGATAATAAAGTCCTTACACAGGATGGGCTGCGACACGATACGGCTGACGATGGGCAGGAAATCAAAGCTGCCCTGGAAATATTTTTCATCGGTCAGCACGGAAATCGCAGATGCGTAATGTTTATACACGTCCGCAATCAGTGCCGGGTCGAAGTCATCACGGATCACGCCTTTCGATGGCGAGGCTTTTTTGCACTCCAGAATAAAGGCGGTACGCGCGCCTTGCAGCGCATCGTAGAAATCACGAGCGCTGGGTTGTACGTCATTTTGAAAGCTGGTCAGCGGTTGTTGTTGTTTCCGGGCTTCTACCCAAATCGCCTTGTCAGCGACAATTTTCGCTAAAACGGTTTGCATCATTTACCCTCTTGCTGCCAGCGCAGTGACACGGTCATAGGCCGCGCCGCTACGCAGCACATTAATCACGGTTTGCGCATTGGTTTTTAAATCTTCTTCACCGTGCAGGCGCATTAACATGGCGACATTCGCGGCAACGGCTGCTTCATGAGCGGCTTCACCTTTACCTTGTAACAAGCGACTAAGAATGTCACGGTTTTCTTCCGGCGTGCCGCCCGCCAGCTGTTCCTGATGGTAAGGCGTCAGGCCAAAGTCTTCCGCCGTCAGTTGATAGCTCTTGATTTCGCCATCATGCAGCTCTGCCACAATAGTCGGCGCATGCAGCGAAACCTCATCCATGCCGCCGCTATGTACGACCGCGGCACGCTGATATCCCAATACGCGCAGCGTTTCGGCAATCGGCAGCACCAGTTCCGGGCTGTAAACGCCGATCAGCGCCAGCGGTGGATGCGCCGGGTTAATCAACGGACCGAGTACGTTAAACAGCGTGCGGGTTTTCAACTGTTGGCGTACCGGCATGGCGTGGCGAAAACCGGTGTGGTATTTCGGTGCAAACAAGAAGCACACACCAAGATCGTCAAGCGCCTGACGGGATTTATCGGCGTTCATGTCCAGATTAATGCCAAATGCCGCCAACAGATCCGAAGAGCCAGATTTGCTGGAGACGCTGCGGTTGCCGTGTTTGGCCACTTTCAGTCCACAGGCCGCCGCAACGAAAGCGCTGGCCGTGGAGATATTGATACTGTTACTACCGTCACCGCCGGTACCGACAATATCGGCAAACAGATAATCAGGGCGCGGGAACGGGGCGGCGTTTTCCAGCAGCGCGGTTGCCGCACCGGCAATTTCATGCGGGTGTTCGCCACGAATTTTCATGCTCACCAGTGCCGCAGCGAGTTGTTCCGGCTTCAGTTCACCGCGTACTACGGCAGAGAACAGCTGGTGGCTTTCCTGTTGGGACAGCGTCTGAGCCTGATACAGTTTCTCCAGAATAGGTTGCAGCGTATTGGTCTGCTCGAGTTTCTGTTGCGCCCAGGCCAGCGTTTGCTCCAGCAGAAGCGCGCCCTGGGTGGTGAGGATCGATTCCGGATGGAACTGGAAGCCACACACGCGATCGGTATCGTGACGGACCGCCATCACCATGCCGTTAAAGTGGGCGTTGATGGTCAATCCGGCCGGAACGTTGCTGCCTACAAGCGAGTGGTAACGCGCTACCGGCAATGGATTCGCCAGACCGCTGAACATTGCCTGACCGTCGTGTTCAATGCTGGACGCTTTACCGTGCAGGATCTCGCCTGCCTGACCGACATAGCCGCCGTAGGCTTCAACAATCGCCTGATGCCCCAGACAAATACCGATAATCGGTAACTTGCCGCGCAGGCGAGTTAACAGCTCCGGCATGCAGCCCGCTTCGCTTGGCGCACCGGGCCCCGGAGAGAGCATCAGCACCGGGTTTTTCATGGTTGCTAAGCGGTCAATTAACGTCTGGGCCGGAATATGGTTGCGGTAAATCACCACGTTATGACCGTTAGTACGCAGCTGATCCGCCAGGTTATAGGTAAATGAGTCGATGTTATCGAGCAGCAGAATGTCAGCCATTAGAAAGTCTCCTGTGCGTGGTGCGCGGTGGCGATAGCACGCAAAACCGCACGCGCTTTATTACGGGTTTCATCGGCTTCAGACTGCGGAACAGAATCCAGAACAATCCCGGCACCGGCTTGTACGGTGGCAATACCGTCTTCCACGAGGGCGGAACGAATCACAATACAGGTATCCAGATCGCCATGGGCGGTAAAGTAGCCTACCGCGCCGCCATAGCTGCCACGGCGACGACCTTCGGCCTCGGCGATAAGCTGCATGGCGCGAACTTTCGGCGCACCGCTTAGCGTGCCCATATTCATACAGGCGCGGTACGCATGCAGCACATCCAGATCGCTACGCAGTTCGCCGACTACGCGGGAAACCAGGTGCATCACGAAGGAGTACCGATCCACTTTGGTGAGGTCTGCAACGTAGCGGCTACCCGGCGTGCAGATGCGCGCCAGGTCGTTACGCGCAAGGTCAACCAGCATCAGGTGCTCGGAAAGTTCTTTATGATCGGTACGCATCTCCAGCTCGATACGGCTGTCGAGATCGCGGTCCAGCGAGCCATCCGCCCGGCGACCGCGCGGACGCGTTCCGGCAATCGGGTAGATCTCAATCTGCCGGCTGGTGGCATCATATTTCAGCGAGCTTTCCGGAGAGGCGCCGAACAGCGTGAAATCGTTGTCCTGCATGAAAAACATATACGGGCTGGGATTACTTTTCTTCAGCACATAGTAGGCCGCCAGCGGTGACGGGCAGGGCAATGAGAAACGGCGGGACGGAACTACCTGGAAAATCTCGCCTGCGCGAATGGCTTTTTGCATCCCGCGCACCACAGCGCCAAATTCTTCATCGCTCTGGTTACATTCGCAGCGCATCTGCGGAATTTCTGTCACGGGCAGCGGCGGTGCAGGCTCGGTAAGCTGCTGACTCAGTTGCGCCAGACGAGCGTTCAGACGCTGTTTTTCGCCATCGCTGGGGGTAAACACGCTGGCCTGAATGCGGGTACTTTTCTTCTGGTGGTCGATGACCATCAGCGTCTCTGCCAGATAAAAGCAGTAGTCCGGGCAACGATTGCCCGCCTCAAGCTGAGGTAAATCCTCAAAACCGGCAACCAGGTCATAGGAAAACAGACCGCCGAAGAACATCGCTTCACGTTCTTGCGCAGGGACATTGACCAGTTCCTGTAATAAACGAAAAGCGTCAAATACGGAAAGGGAACATAAGCGGGCGTCCTCATCCAGCAACGGGCTTACATTGGGAAATTTCAAATGGCGAATGTTCGGCTGTTGTTCGTTTTCAACGCCAGCAGGCAGCGCAGCATCCAGCAGGGGTAGCAGCGATGCGCCGTTCGCGGATAGGGCCTTGATAGTGACAGTGTCACCCAGAGCGGTGATGCGCAACGCGCTGTCGACCAGCAACAAGCTCTTCAGATCATCTTTGCTATTAATATCTGCGGATTCAAGCAGCAGCGTCGCTGGACGCGCGCCACACACCTGATGAAACAGCGCTGTTGGATTCTCACGGTAGGCGGCATCGCAGGTAAGCAGTTCGAGTGTCGGTTTTTGTGTTTGCATCGTTGTTCTCATTAATTTTGTTCAAAAAAAAGCCCGCTCAGTTGGCGGGCCGGGTATCTGGTTGCATATTGCAGACGTAAGACACTGCCCGAAATCAGGAAGTGCGCCACCAACCGTGCAGGACAAATGTTGCTTTCATCTCAGATACCTTCTTCATGTGAACTTGCGTACTAGTTAACTAGTTCGATGGAGTAAAGTCAACACCTGATTTCAGTAAATTTGTCGAAACCGCTATGATGGGCGCGTTACGACATTTATTTAAACGGGAGCCGCCTTGAGCGACACGAATTACGCAGTGATTTATGACCTGCACAGTCATACTACAGCCTCTGATGGGCGATTAACCCCTGAAGCCTTAGTACACCGTGCGGTAGAGATGCGAGTCGGTACACTGGCGATCACCGATCATGACACCACGGCTGGTATTGCGGCGGCAAGAGAAGAAATTTCACGTTCGGGTTTAGCGTTAAATCTGATCTCAGGTGTTGAGATTTCTACGGTGTGGGAAAATCATGAGATCCATATTGTGGGTCTGAATATTGATATTTCTCATCCACTGATGTGCGAGTTTTTGGCGCAACAAACGGAACGTCGTCAGCAGCGCGCGCGCCTGATTGCTGAACGACTCGATAAAGCGCATATTCCCGGCGCATGGGAAGGCGCGTTGCGTCTGGCTGATGGCGGGGCGGTCACTCGGGGTCATTTTGCGCGTTTTCTGGTGGAGTGCGGAAAAGCCACGACAATCGCGGATGTTTTTAAAAAATACCTTGCCCGTGGGAAAACCGGTTACGTTCCGCCGCAGTGGTGTACAATAGAACAAGCTATTGATGTCATTCATCATTCTGGCGGTAAGGCAGTTCTGGCTCATCCTGGGCGGTACGATCTTAGCGCTAAGTGGCTGAAAAGACTGGTTGCATACTTCGCTGAACACCGTGGTGACGCGATGGAAGTGGCGCAGTGCCAACAGTCTCCCAATGAACGCACCCATCTGGCGACGCTTGCGCGCCAGCATCAATTGTGGGCATCGCAGGGATCTGATTTTCATCAGCCCTGCCCGTGGATTGAACTGGGTCGTAAACTCTGGTTGCCCGCGGGCGTAGAAGGCGTCTGGCAACTTTGGGAACAGCCTGAGATTACAGAGAGGAAAGTATGAGCCAGTTTTTTTATATTCATCCCGAAAACCCGCAGCAGCGGCTGATCAATCAGGCCGTTGAAATCGTGCGTAAGGGCGGGGTGATTGTCTATCCAACCGATTCCGGCTATGCGTTGGGCTGCAAAATTGAAGATAAAGGTGCAATGGAGCGCATTTGTCGCATTCGCCACCTGCCGGATGGACACAACTTTACGCTGATGTGCCGTGACCTGTCCGAACTGTCGACCTATTCGTTTGTCGATAACGTGGCTTTTCGTTTGATTAAAAATAATACGCCAGGCAACTACACCTTCATCCTGAAAGGGACGAAAGAAGTGCCGCGCCGTTTGTTGCAGGAAAAACGTAAGACCATCGGCCTGCGTGTGCCGTCGAATCCGATTGCGCTGGCGCTGCTGGAAGCACTGGGCGAGCCGATGCTCTCTACATCGCTGATGCTGCCGGGCAGTGAATTTACCGAGTCTGACCCGGAAGAGATTAAGGATCGTCTGGAGAAGCAGGTGGAGCTGATTATCCACGGCGGCTATCTCGGCCAGCAGCCGACCACGGTCATCGATTTAACTGACGATTCCCCGGTGGTCTTGCGTGAAGGCGTCGGCGACGTTAAACCTTTCTTATAAGGGCGCGAACCGCTATACTACGCGGCCTTAAAATGGCGCTGACTGGCGCCGTTGATTCTCCTGTTCGACGCCTGTGAAGGCGACATCTAAAGGAAGCTCTATGAGCGAAAAGTTACAAAAAGTGCTGGCGCGCGCCGGCCACGGTTCTCGCCGTGAAATTGAAACCATTATTGCCGCGGGCCGTGTGAGCGTTGATGGCAAAATTGCCACGCTCGGCGATCGCGTTGAAGTGACGCCGGGTCTGAAAATCCGTATCGACGGTCATCTGATTTCAGTTAAAGAGTCTGCGGAACAAATCTGTCGCGTTCTGGCCTATTACAAACCAGAGGGTGAACTGTGTACCCGTAACGACCCGGAAGGTCGTCCGACCGTATTTGATCGTCTGCCAAAACTGCGCGATGCGCGCTGGATTGCCGTGGGACGTCTGGATGTGAATACCTGCGGTTTATTGTTGTTCACTACCGACGGTGAACTGGCAAACCGTCTGATGCATCCAAGCCGTGAAGTTGAGCGTGAATATGCGGTGCGTGTGTTTGGTCAGGTTGATGACGCGAAACTGCGCGATCTGAGTCGTGGCGTACAGCTGGAAGATGGTCCGGCGGCGTTTAAAACAATCAAGTTCAGCGGTGGTGAAGGGATCAACCAGTGGTACAACGTCACGCTGACTGAAGGACGTAACCGTGAAGTACGTCGCCTGTGGGAAGCTGTAGGCGTGCAGGTAAGTCGTCTTATCCGTGTCCGTTACGGCGATATCCCGCTGCCGAAAGGCCTGCCGCGTGGCGGCTGGACGGAGCTTGATCTTGCGCAGACCAACTATTTACGTGAACTGGTGGAGCTGAAGCCGGAAACGACCTCTAAAGTTGCCGTCGAGAAAGATCGTCGTCGTATGAAGGCGAACCAGATCCGTCGTGCGGTGAAGCGCCACTCACAGGTCGGCAGCAGCCGTCGTCCGGGCGGTCGCAGCAACAACGGTTAATCATAACCAGGCCTGATAAGCAAAGCGCCATCAGGCGTTAGCGTGGAGCCGGATGCGGCAAAAGCGCCTTATCCGGCCTGGTGTCAGTAATCAATTCCCATCTGAGCCTTCACGCCCGCTTCAAACGCGTGCTTAACCGGGCGCAGTTCGCTCACCGTATCCGCTAACTCCAGAATATCGCGATGACATCCCCGACCGGTGATAATCACCGTCTGATGGGCAGGACGCGCATTTAAGGCATTGATAACCTCTTCAAGCGGCAGATAGTCGTAGGCCACCATATAGGTCAGCTCGTCCAGGATAACCATATCCAGTTCAGCATCAGCCAGCATTCGCTTTCCATGTTCCCATACGGCCATACAGGCTTCGGTATCCGACTCGCGGTTTTGCGTGTCCCAGGTAAATCCTGTCGCCATAACCTGAAACTCTACCCCATGGGGTTCGAGTAAGTTTCGTTCACCGTTTGGCCAGGTACCTTTAATAAACTGCACCACGCCGACTTTTTTACCATGGCCCACCGCGCGCGTGGCGGTCCCGAACGCAGCGGTGGTTTTACCCTTACCGTTTCCGGTGAACACGATAATGATCCCGCGTTCATCCTTTGCAGCGGCAACGCGGGCATCAACCCGCTCTTTAACGCGCTGCTGGCGCTGCTGGTAGCGTTCTTCACTCATTGAGCTATTCCTGGTTTACGGCCCGGCTGGGCATCGAAAGTCATACCGGTTTTACGGCGGCTGTCATCGCCCATCAGCCACAGGTAGAGCGGCATAATATCGGCGGGGGTTTTCAATTTTTGCGGATCTTCAGTTGGAAATGCACTGGCTCGCATCCCGGTACGCGTACCGCCTGGATTGATACAGTTTACGCGCAGGTGACGGTTCTGATATTCATCTGCCAGAACCTGCATCATGCCTTCGGTAGCGAATTTGGAGGTAGCATATGCGCCCCAATTGGCGCGTCCCTGGCGACCGACGCTGGAAGAGGTAAAGACCAGCGATCCGGCATCGGATTTCAGCAATAGCGGCAGCAATGCCTGGGTCAGCATAAAGGTGGCATTCACATTTACCTGCATGACATCTTGCCAGATCTGCGGATTTTGTTCACTCATTGGGCAAATATCGCCGAGTAATCCGGCGTTATGCAGTACGCCATCCAGACGCGGGAATTGTGCGGCAATGCGCTGCGCAAGCTGGTGGCATTCTTCAGAGGTACAGGTCAGTAAATCCAGTGTAAACCACTGTGGGTGTGTTCCGTTTTCATCGGCGATAGTGCGGGCAACCTGACGCAGTTTTTCTTCGTTACGCCCAAGCAGGATAACGGTCGCGCCATAGCGTGCATAGGTCTGCGCGGCTTCGCGTCCGATACCATCACTGGCACCGGTAACCAGAATAATGCGGCCCTGTAAAAGGTCTTGTTTAGGTTGGTAATGCACGGCTACTCCTCGGCGACGCCCTGGCCATCTCGTTCGCAATAACTTTTGGGCTTTATGCCTTAAACCCTGTTCTTTTTCAATCAGCCAAAGGCAATAACACCGCAAAATGAACGCTTTGTCATGCTTTTTGCTGATTCAGCACCAGGATGGATGAAGCAAGACGGGTTAAGCAGCCTGTTGTACACTGAGCGGGAATAGCGTTGTTTAACCAAGGTGGGTCTCGTGGAATTGTTGTCTGAATATGGGCTGTTTTTGGCAAAAATTGTCACTGTCGTGGTGGCTATTGCGGTAATTGTGATGCTGATTGTGAACGCGACACAACGCAAGCGTCAGCGCGGGGAGCTGCGGGTTGTTAACCTCAGCGAGCAATATAAAGAGATGAAGGATGATCTGTCGCTGGCATTACTGGACGGGCATCAGCAAAAATTCTGGCATAAGGCGCAGAAAAAGAAACAGAAACTGCAAGCGAAGGCAGCCAAGGCAAAAGCGAAACTGGGAGACAGTACGTCATCTGATAAACCACGTGTATGGGTGCTGGATTTTAAAGGCAGCATGGACGCCCATGAGGTCAGCGCGTTACGTGAGGAAGTGACGGCAGTGCTGGCAGTGGTTAAACCGCAGGATCAGGTGGTGGTTCGTCTGGAAAGCCCGGGCGGCGTGGTTCATGGTTATGGCCTGGCTGCGTCGCAGTTACAGCGTCTGCGCGATAAGCAGATCCCGTTGACCGTAACGGTGGATAAAGTCGCCGCGAGCGGTGGGTATATGATGGCCTGCGTAGCCGATAAAATTGTCTCGGCACCGTTTGCTATCGTCGGGTCGATTGGCGTCGTGGCGCAGATCCCGAACTTTAACCGCTTTCTGAAAGGGAAGGATATTGATATCGAACTGCACACCGCCGGACAGTACAAGCGTACGCTGACGCTGCTGGGTGAAAACACGGAAGAAGGGCGGCAGAAATTCCGCGAAGATCTGAATGAAACCCATCACCTGTTTAAGGATTTTGTGCAGCGCATGCGTCCGACTCTGGACATTGAGCAGGTTGCCACCGGCGAACACTGGTTTGGGCAACAGGCGCTGGCGAACGGGCTGGTGGATGAAATCAATACCAGTGATGAAGTGATCCTCGGGCTAATGGAAGGGCGCGAAGTGTTGAGCGTTCGCTATATGCAGCGCAAAAAACTGATGGATCGCTTTACCGGGAGTGCGGCCGAGAGCGCCGATCGTTTGCTGCTGCGCTGGTGGCAGCGGGGACAGAAACCGCTGATGTAAAATTGTCATTGCCGGATGGCGTGAACATCGCCATCCGGCAAATCATTTCTTGTATTAATCGATCAAGTGATACTTTTCAGAAAGTACGTGTGCCAGGTGCTTAAACATATTAAACACTGCCGTACTTTTGGGCGTCGGAAGCCCTTGCTCGTCTAAAAAGTAATCGCCGCTGAAAACCAGCACGCCATTTCGCTGCGTAACGCCGGTGGCGACAATCCCCGCCAGCGTGTCCTCATGCTCACGAATGATTTTGTTGGCTTCAATCAGCAGCGTTTCGCGGTCGATAGGTTGCGTGTCTTTATGCATTATTTACTCCTTAAACAAGGACATTAGTCTACGCCGAGCCCGGCTTATGGGCAAATATTCCCTGACATAAATGAAGGTCTTACGTCAGGGTTGCAACTGGCGAGATTTGTTTTTGCATGCTAATAAAGTTGCGTAACGCATTTTATCAGGTACAGTGTGACGCTTTCGTCAATCTGGCAACAGATTTGCTTGACATTCGACCAATACTTCGTCGTGCTATAGCGTTTGTGAGCAAAAAAGCCTGTCAACTCAGTTACATGAGAGTTACATTACAAGCGCGAATCAGTTTAAGGGGTTGATATCCGCCGACGCAGAGACCATATCGATGTCTCGTCGCCAGTGGAAGGTGAATCAACGTGCGACGCATTCTGGAAGAATCAAATTAGGTAAAGGTGAATATGGGTAAAGCTCTTGTCATCGTTGAGTCCCCGGCAAAAGCCAAAACGATCAACAAGTATCTGGGTAATGACTACGTGGTGAAATCCAGCGTCGGTCATATCCGTGATTTGCCGACCAGTGGCTCAGCAACTAAAAAGAGCGCCGACTCAACCTCCACCAAAACGGCTAAAAAGCCCAAAAAGGATGAACGTGGCGCTCTCGTCAACCGCATGGGTGTTGACCCATGGCACAACTGGGATGCGCGCTATGAAGTGCTGCCTGGTAAAGAGAAAGTTGTTTCTGAACTGAAGCAACTGGCTGAAAAAGCCGACCACATCTATCTCGCAACCGACCTTGACCGCGAAGGGGAAGCCATTGCATGGCACCTGCGGGAAGTGATCGGCGGCGATGACACCCGCTACAGCCGCGTGGTGTTTAACGAAATTACCAAGAACGCTATTCGTCAGGCGTTCGAAAAACCGGGCGAACTGAACATCGACCGGGTTAACGCGCAACAGGCGCGCCGCTTTATGGACCGCGTGGTGGGCTATATGGTGTCGCCGCTGCTGTGGAAAAAAATTGCGCGTGGTCTGTCTGCAGGTCGCGTACAGTCGGTTGCTGTACGTCTGGTGGTTGAGCGTGAACGTGAAATCAAAGCATTTGTCCCAGAAGAGTTCTGGGAAATTGGTGCTGACACGACCACGCCTGGTGGCGATGCTTTGCCGCTTGAGGTGACGCATCAGAATGATAAACCGTTCCGCCCGGTCAACCGGGAACAAACGCTTGCCGCTGTTAGCCTGTTGGAAAAAGCGCGCTATAGCGTTCTGGAACGTGAAGATAAACCGACCAGCAGCAAGCCGGGCGCGCCGTTTATTACCTCCACGCTACAGCAGGCTGCGAGCACGCGTCTGGGCTTTGGCGTGAAGAAAACCATGATGATGGCACAGCGCTTGTACGAAGCGGGTTATATCACCTATATGCGTACGGACTCAACAAACCTGAGTCAGGACGCCGTCACCATGGTTCGCGATTACATCAGCGATAATTTTGGTAAAAAATATCTGCCGGAGAGCGCGAACCAGTACGCCAGCAAAGAGAACTCTCAGGAAGCGCACGAAGCTATCCGTCCCTCCGATGTCGCCGTACAGGCGGAATCACTGAAAGACATGGAAGCTGATGCGCAGAAACTGTACCAGTTGATCTGGCGCCAGTTTGTTGCCTGCCAGATGACGCCGGCGAAATACGATTCCACCACCTTAACCGTGGGCGCGGGTGATTTCCGCCTGAAAGCGCGTGGTCGTATTCTGCGTTTCGATGGCTGGACCAAAGTGATGCCTGCGCTGCGTAAGGGCGATGAAGACCGTATCTTACCGGCGGTGGATAAAGGCGATACGTTGACGCTTGTCGAACTGACGCCAGCGCAACACTTTACCAAACCGCCTGCGCGTTTCAGTGAAGCCTCGCTGGTTAAAGAGCTTGAAAAGCGTGGTATTGGTCGTCCATCAACGTATGCGTCGATTATTTCCACGATTCAGGATCGCGGCTATGTTCGCGTTGAGAACCGTCGCTTCTATGCTGAAAAAATGGGTGAAATTGTCACCGATCGTCTGGAAGAAAACTTCCGCGAACTGATGAACTACGATTTTACCGCGCAGATGGAAGACAGCCTCGACCAGGTGGCAAATCACGAAGCCGAATGGAAAGGCGTACTCGACAACTTCTTCACCGATTTTACTCAGCAACTGGATAAAGCTGAGAAAGACCCTGAAGAAGGCGGTATGCGTCCGAATCAGATGGTGCTGACCAGCATTGATTGCCCGACCTGCGGACGCAAGATGGGTATTCGTACCGCCAGCACCGGCGTTTTCCTCGGCTGTTCCGGCTATGCGCTGTCGCCGAAAGAGCGCTGCAAAACCACCATTAACCTGGTGCCGGAAAACGAAGTGCTGAACGTGCTGGAAGGCGACGACGCGGAAACGAACGCTCTGCGCGCCAAACGTCGTTGCCAGAAGTGCGGCACGGCGATGGACAGCTATCTTATCGATCCTAAGCGTAAGCTGCATGTATGTGGTAATAACCCTACCTGCGACGGCTATGAGATCGAAGAGGGTGAATTCCGTATCAAGGGTTATGACGGTCCTATCGTTGAGTGCGAGAAATGTGGCTCTGAAATGCACCTGAAAATGGGACGTTTCGGTAAGTACATGGCGTGTACCAACGACGAGTGCAAAAACACCCGTAAGATCCTGCGTAACGGTGAAGTCGCTCCGCCGAAAGAGGATCCGGTTCCGTTGCCAGAACTGCCGTGTGAAAAATCTGACGCGTATTTCGTGTTACGTGATGGTGCTGCGGGTATCTTCCTGGCGGCAAATACGTTCCCGAAATCACGTGAGACCCGCGCGCCGTTAGTGGAAGAGCTGTACCGCTTCCGCGATCGTCTGCCGGAAAAACTGCGTTATCTGGCAGACGCGCCGCAGACGGACCCGGACGGCAACAAGTCCATGGTCCGTTTCAGCCGTAAAACCAAGCAGCAATACGTTGCCGCTGAGAAAGACGGTAAGGCGACCGGCTGGTCCGCGTTCTTTGTTGACGGTAAATGGGTTGAAGGGAAGAAATAACGGCATTCCGCCTGAATTTCTCCTTAAAGGGTCGCGTAAGCGACCCTTTTTGTTTCTGGCGTATTATTTTTTGTCATGCCTATACAGCTTACATAGAAATGATATAGTGGTTATAGTTAACACGTTTTTTATTATTAAATCGTATTAGCAGCGCTAACGAGCCTGCTTTGAAACGATGATCTGATGGCATAAATCGGGATGGCTTAACATGAAATTACAGCAGCTTCGCTACATTGTTGAGGTGGTGAACCACAACCTTAATGTCTCCTCAACGGCGGAAGGGCTTTATACCTCCCAGCCAGGCATCAGTAAGCAAGTTCGTATGCTTGAAGATGAACTTGGCATCCAGATTTTTGCCCGTAGCGGTAAGCACCTGACGCAGGTTACGCCAGCGGGGCAGGAAGTCATCCGTATTGCGCGTGAGGTACTGTCGAAGGTGGATGCCATTAAGTCCGTTGCCGGCGAACATACCTGGCCGGACAAAGGCTCGTTATACATCGCGACGACCCACACACAAGCACGTTACGCACTGCCAAACGTGATTAAAGGTTTTATTGAGCGATACCCTCGCGTCTCTTTGCACATGCACCAGGGATCGCCGACGCAAATCGCCGAAGCCGTTTCGAAAGGGAATGCAGACTTTGCCATTGCGACAGAAGCCCTGCATCTGTATGACGATTTGGTGATGCTGCCTTGCTATCACTGGAACCGCTCGATCGTCGTGACGCCGGATCATCCGCTGGCGGGAAAAGCGTCCGTTTCTATTGAAGAGTTAGCGCAGTATCCGCTGGTCACCTACACCTTCGGTTTTACCGGGCGTTCGGAACTGGATACCGCGTTTAACCGTGCGGGTCTGGAACCGCGGATAGTTTTTACCGCGACCGATGCCGATGTCATTAAAACCTATGTCCGTCTGGGCCTCGGCGTGGGGGTGATTGCCAGCATGGCGGTTGATCCCGTCTCCGACCCTGATCTTGTACGTGTTGACGCGCACGATATCTTCAGTCATAGCACCACCAAAATTGGTTTTCGTCGCAGCACGTTTTTACGCAGTTACATGTATGATTTTATTCAACGTTTCGCGCCACATCTGACGCGAGATGTGGTGGATACTGCGGTGGCGCTGCGTTCTAATGATGATATCGAAGCCATGTTTAAAGATATTAAATTGCCTGAGAAATAATACCAGCTGTTACCTCGTCGGTATCCTCCGGCATAAAGCGATACCGACGGGAAACACTGAACTAATTGATAATTTACAGTGAATAAATTAACCATATATAGTTTATGGAAAAGATTCTCTAAAGTAGTTTCAAATTAGTCAGCTTGCCAAAAATTCCTTTCAAATATTTATAACCGATCAAACAATCGATTTATTTATCAGGACGAGTCAGAAAATTAACTGGCTTTTTTTCATCTTTTTTATTAGGATTTCTCCTATCTGATGATTAATTGTACCGATTGTTTGGTGCCTAAATGATAAGTGATTTCGATAGTATGAGGTTAGCGATGCCTTCAGGAAACCAGCCTGCACGCAGGGATCCCGCGATGAAACGTAAAGCCTGGTTTGCTGTTTTTCTCGGCTCCGCTGTGTTCTGGATTGTCGTCGCGCTCGTGGTCTGGCAAGTGTGGGGGTAGGTCATGTCCGCACCGGAACAACACGCCACCGTAACGCCATCTCCTCATGAAAATGAACAAGAGAGCAATAGCGGCGCAGAGAATGGGCCGGAAATCCCCACCTCCTGGACGCTTTCCCCTGAACAACGCGCGTTTATTGATCTGTTTACTGATGATGAACAGAAACAGTAATTAATACGAATTTTATTGTCATTATTATTTGCCCTCTGTCTGATACTTCGTATGACTTATTACATGCAATCGCGATGTCCCCGCTAATCAGCATATTATCGATTGCATACATACCTGTTACACATTAAGCCTCATAGCCTTCGCTCTCGAACCTTCTCCTCGTAATTTACGCCACACTCCGCTTTTCCTATGTTTTCCACTTTTATCAATTTGAGTTGTTATCAAAGCGTTACATTTTGTTTGTGTTATCTTTAATACTAACCCTGAAGAAAATCAGGGGATCCAACCCTGTCATTTAAGGAGGAGCTATGTCGTCGACCCTACGCGAAGCCAGTAAGGATACATTGCAGGTTAATGATAAAACCTACCGTTACTACAGCTTGCCTCTGGCCGCACAAACACTGGGTGATATCACCCGCCTGCCTAAATCGTTAAAAGTTTTGCTGGAGAACCTGCTTCGCTGGCAGGACGAAAATACCGTTACCGAAGACGATATTCATGCCCTGGCGCGTTGGCTGGAAACCGCGCATGCCGATCGTGAGATTGCCTATCGACCCGCTCGCGTTTTGATGCAGGACTTTACCGGCGTACCCGCAGTGGTCGATCTGGCCGCTATGCGCGAAGCGGTAAAACGTTTGGGCGGGGATACGGCAAAAGTGAATCCGCTTTCGCCAGTTGATCTTGTCATAGACCACTCCGTAACGGTGGATCGTTTCGGTGATGATGACGCTTTCGAAGAGAACGTCCGTCTGGAAATGGAACGTAACCATGAGCGCTATGTGTTTCTGAAATGGGGACAGCAAGCATTCAGTCGCTTCAGCGTTGTGCCGCCGGGAACGGGGATTTGTCACCAGGTTAACCTTGAATATTTGGGTAAAGCCGTCTGGAGCGAATTACAAAACGGTGAATGGGTGGCTTATCCAGATACGCTGGTCGGTACCGATTCCCATACTACGATGATAAATGGTCTCGGTGTGCTGGGCTGGGGCGTCGGGGGCATTGAAGCCGAAGCCGCGATGCTGGGCCAGCCGGTCTCAATGCTTATCCCTGACGTGGTGGGCTTCAAGCTGGTAGGTAAACTGCGGGAAGGTATCACCGCAACCGATCTGGTGCTGACCGTCACCCAAATGCTACGTAAGCACGGTGTGGTTGGGAAATTTGTTGAATTCTATGGCGATGGTCTGGACACCTTACCTCTGGCCGATCGGGCAACCATTGCGAACATGTCGCCGGAATATGGCGCAACCTGTGGTTTCTTCCCGATTGATGACATCACTCTTGAATATATGCGCCTGAGCGGACGCAGTGAGGAACAGGTCGAACTGGTCGGCGCTTATGCTAAAGCGCAGGGGATGTGGCGTAACCCAGGCGATGAACCCGTATTTACCAGCTCGCTGGAGCTGGATATGGGGAGTGTGGAGGCGAGCCTTGCCGGGCCGAAACGTCCGCAGGATCGGGTTGCACTCGCTGATGTCCCGAAAGCGTTCTCGGCGAGTAACGAGCTTGAAGTGAATAGCTCGCTAAAAGATCGTCAGCCAGTGGACTATACTATGAACGGGCATCAATACCAGTTGCCGGATGGCGCGGTAGTGATTGCGGCGATCACCTCCTGTACCAACACCTCTAACCCAAGCGTATTGATGGCGGCGGGGCTGCTGGCGAAGAAAGCGGTTACGCTCGGTCTGAAACGTCAACCCTGGGTTAAAGCTTCACTGGCGCCTGGCTCTAAAGTCGTTTCTGACTATCTGGCGCAGGCCGGGTTCACACCGTATCTCGATGAGTTGGGCTTTAACCTCGTGGGTTATGGCTGTACCACCTGTATAGGTAATTCCGGACCGTTGCCCGATCCTATTGAGACGGCGATCAAAAAAGGCGATCTCACGGTTGGCGCAGTGCTTTCCGGCAACCGTAACTTTGAAGGACGCATCCATCCGCTCGTCAAGACGAACTGGTTGGCGTCTCCGCCGCTGGTAGTAGCTTACGCGCTGGCGGGGAATATGAATATCAACCTGACGAAAGATCCGTTAGGTCATGACAGAAAAGGCGATCCCGTTTACTTGAAAGATATCTGGCCAACTGCGCAGGAAATCGCCCGAGCCGTTGAGCAGGTGTCTACCGCTATGTTCCATAAAGAGTATGCCGAAGTGTTTGAAGGCACGCCGGAATGGAAAGCGATTCAAGTTGATCGGGCTGACACCTATGGCTGGCAGTCGGACTCGACCTATATCCGTTTGTCGCCGTTCTTTGATGGTATGCAGGCTACGCCGGATCCGGTGCAGGACATTCATGGCGCCCGCATTCTGGCGATGTTAGGCGACTCGGTGACCACCGACCATATTTCTCCGGCAGGTAGCATTAAAGCGGATAGCCCGGCCGGTCGGTATTTGCAAAGCCACGGCGTTGAGCGCAAAGACTTTAACTCCTACGGCTCCCGACGCGGAAACCATGAAGTGATGATGCGCGGTACTTTTGCCAATATTCGTATTCGTAATGAGATGGTGCCAGGCGTGGAAGGCGGGATGACGCGGCATTTACCGGGGACGGAAGTGGTGGCAATCTATGATGCCGCCATGCAGTATCAACAGGAGAATGTTCCACTGGCGATCATTGCCGGTAAGGAATATGGTTCTGGCTCCAGTCGTGACTGGGCTGCGAAAGGCCCACGCTTGCTGGGGGTGCGCGTGGTTATTGCTGAGTCCTTTGAGCGAATTCACCGTTCTAACCTGATCGGCATGGGGATTCTACCGCTTGAGTTCCCTCAGGGGATTACGCGTAAAACGCTGGGATTAACCGGTGAGGAAGCGATTGATATTACGGACCTGCAAAACATTAAACCGGGGGCGACAGTTCCGGTGAGTTTGTCTCGGACTGATGGGCGTAAAGAGGTGATTTTGTGTCGTTGCCGCATCGATACCGCGACGGAGTTAACGTATTACCAGAACGACGGTATTCTCCACTATGTCATTCGTAATATGTTGAAATAACATGTAAAAAAGCCTGCGTGAGCAGGCTTTTCTCTGTACCGGGTAAACGGAAATTATTTATTTAACAAATGGCCCATCTTCGCGGCTTTGGTATCCAGATAATGTTCATTATTCGGATTACGACCCACAATCAGCGGCACGCGTTCAACGATATTGATACCCGCTTCGGTCAGAATTTCCACTTTCTTCGGGTTATTGGTCAACAAACGTACCTCGTCAACGCCCAGCAGCTTGAACATGTCCGCACACAGCGTGAAATCACGCTCGTCTGCCGCAAATCCTAACTGATGATTGGCTTCAACCGTATCATAACCCTGGTCCTGCAACGCATAGGCGCGGATTTTATTTAGCAGGCCAATGTTGCGTCCTTCCTGACGATGATAGAGTAGAATGCCACGCCCTTCTTCAGCAATGTGGGACAGGGCCGCTTCGAGCTGGAAACCGCAATCGCAACGTAGGCTAAACAGCGCATCGCCAGTCAGACACTCAGAGTGGACACGCGCCAGGACAGGCGTTTGGCCTGTAATATCGCCAAAAATCAGCGCGACATGATCGTGTCCGGTTGCCAGTTCTTCAAATCCCACCATCAGGAAATCGCCCCAGGGGGTTGGCAGTTTGGCTTCTGCCACACGTTTAAGCTGCATGTAATTCTCCAGATTATGCTGGCACTGTCGTGCCGTCGCCTGTTGGCTTCTGTTCTGTATTGCACTATTTTGCCATAAGCCAGCGATGTTCACCTAATTGCGACAACGGATTCGCTTTTGGAATGGCACAAAATTGTCAATTTTTCCGGCGTGCGCATTTTTCAGTTATGATTGTGAGACTTATCGACGAAAGGAGAGGCAATGCTTTCAATTGCAAAGCGCACCGCAGTCGGCGCCGGGCTGCTGCTTATCATGCCGGTTGCTGTATGGGTATCAGGTTGGAGTTGGCAACCAGGGCATAATGTCTGGTGGTTAAAATCCTTGTACTGGGTAACGGAAACGGTGACACAGCCATGGGGAATTATCACTCATGTAGCGCTCTGTGCATGGTTTTTGTGGTGTTTGCGTTTTCGTCTGAAAGCAGCGGTAATGCTGTTTGCGATCCTGGCAGCAGCGATTTTAGTTGGGCAGGGCGTGAAGTCCTGGGTTAAAGACAGGGTGCAGGAACCGCGGCCATTTGTCGTATGGCTGGAAAAAACGCACCATATTCCGGTTGATGAGTTCTACACTTTAAAACGTAAAGATCGTGGGAACTTAGTCAAAGAACAATTAGCCGAACAGCGGGACGTGCCAACGTTTCTACGTAAGCACTGGCAAAAAGAAACAGGGTTTGCTTTTCCATCCGGACATACGATGTTTGCTGCCAGTTGGGCTTTGTTGGCGGTAGGATTGCTGTGGCCACGCAGACGTACGCTGACTATTGCATTCTTGCTCATCTGGGCGACGGGTGTGATGGGGAGCCGTTTGCTGCTCGGAATGCACTGGCCCCGTGATTTGGTGGTCGCAACGCTGATTTCCTGGCTGTTGGTGACCCTGGCAACCTGGCTTGCGCAGCGGATATGCGGGCCTTTAACACCGCCAGTACAGGAGACAAAAGAAATTGCGCAGCGTGAACAAGAAAGTTAGCTATGATTGATTTTTCGAATTTTGCCCTTAAATCAGAAGGCATAAAGCGCTTTTCCATTTCGCACTCGGTGTGAAAATGGTAATTTAAAGGGCTCAACGCGGTAAGTTGGACACGATTTATTCGCTCAAACCACATAACGGGAAGTAATGTGAAATATTTACTCATTTTCTTACTGGTGTTGGCGATTTTTGTTATTTCGGTGACATTAGGTGCGCAAAACGATCAACAGGTTACGTTTAATTACCTGCTGGCTCAGGGTGAGTATCGTATCTCTACGCTGCTTGCTGTATTGTTTGCCGCAGGTTTTGCGATTGGTTGGCTAATTTGCGGCCTTTTCTGGCTGAAGGTTCGAGTGTCTCTTGCGCGCGCCGAACGTAAAATCAAACGACTGGAAAACCAGCTTGCGCCTGCGACCGACGTTGCGGTATCCGCCGATTCGTCGGTTGTAAAGGAATAATTATTTATGTTGGAGTTGTTGTTTCTGCTTTTACCTGTAGCCGCTGCCTATGGGTGGTATATGGGTCGCAGAAGTGCGCAACAAACAAAGCAGGATGAAGCTAACCGACTTTCCCGTGACTATGTCGCCGGGGTTAACTTCCTCCTGAGCAACCAACAAGATAAAGCGGTGGATCTGTTCCTCGATATGCTGAAAGAGGATACGGGCACCGTTGAGGCTCATCTCACCCTCGGAAACCTGTTCCGTTCGCGCGGTGAAGTCGATCGTGCAATCCGCATCCACCAAACCCTTATGGAAAGCGCCTCGCTGACCTACGAACAGCGTTTGCTGGCAGTGCAACAACTGGGCCGCGATTACATGGCCGCCGGCCTGTATGACCGTGCGGAAGATATGTTCAATCAGCTGACCGATGAAACCGATTTTCGCGTTGGCGCATTACAGCAGTTGCTGCAAATTTATCAGGCAACCAGCGAATGGCAAAAAGCCATTGACGTTGCAGAGCGTCTGGTAAAGCTTGGCAAAGACAAACAACGCATTGAGATAGCGCATTTTTACTGCGAACTGGCGTTACAGCAAATGGGCAACGACGATATGGATCGTGCCATGACGCTGTTGAAAAAAGGGGCGGCAGCAGACAAAAACAGCGCCCGCGTTTCCATCATGATGGGGCGCGTATATATGCTGAACGGCGATTACTCCAGGGCGGTTGAAAGTCTGCAACGGGTGATTTCTCAGGATAAAGAGCTGGTCAGTGAAACGCTGGAAATGCTGCAAAGCTGCTACCAGCATTTGGGCAAAAACGATGAGTGGGCAGAGTTTTTACGCCGTGCGGTTGAGGAAAACACAGGTGCCGCCGCTGAACTGATGCTTGCAGATATCCTTGAGGCGCGTGAGGGGACTGATACCGCTCAGGTTTATATCACTCGTCAGCTGCAACGCCATCCTACGATGCGTGTATTCCACAAGCTGATGGATTATCATCTTAACGAAGCAGAAGAAGGGCGCGCTAAAGAGAGCCTGATGGTGCTGCGCGATATGGTCGGGGAGCAGGTACGTAGTAAGCCGCGCTATCGCTGTCAGAAATGTGGGTTCACGGCTTATACGCTGTACTGGCATTGTCCATCCTGTCGTTCATGGTCAACCATTAAACCTATCCGCGGGCTTGATGGACTGTAATTTTTAAAAAAACTTCAATTTAGTTACAACATCCTCATGATGTATAACCATCCCATCATCAACCTCCGCTGCCAATTCGCTGGGCAGAAATGTAATCGTGCCTGTTAATTTTCTATTGCCGCAGGTAGAATGCTCGCCGTTTACCCATTTTGCGCCGCCGGTGGCGCCCATCCTCAGGAAGGTCTGGTCATGACGTTTACTGCTTCATCTTCTTCTCGTGCTGTTACTGATTCTCCTGTCGTTGTCGCTCTTGATTACGCAAATCGTGATAAAGCATTAGCTTTTGTCGACAGAATTGATCCTCGTGATTGCCGTTTGAAAGTGGGCAAAGAGATGTTCACGCTTTTTGGGCCTCAGTTGGTTCGTGAACTACAACAACGTGGTTTTGATGTCTTTCTGGATTTGAAATTTCATGATATTCCCAATACAACTGCACATGCCGTAGCTGCAGCTGCCGACCTCGGCGTGTGGATGGTTAACGTACACGCCTCTGGCGGGGCGCGCATGATGACGGCTGCCCGTGAGGCCCTGGTGCCTTTTGGTAAGGATGCGCCATTGCTAATTGCTGTGACGGTTCTGACCAGCATGGAAGCCAGCGATCTCGCCGATCTCGGTGTGACGTTGTCACCTGCGGAGCATGCTGAAAGACTGGCGCGTTTAACCCAACATTGCGGGCTGGACGGAGTCGTATGCTCTGCCCAGGAAGCGGTACGTTTCAAACAGGCGTTTGGACAGGCATTTAAGTTAGTGACCCCGGGTATTCGTCCTGAAGGCAGTGAGGCGGGCGATCAGCGTCGTATTATGACGCCAGAGCAGGCGCAGTTAGCCGGTGTGGATTACATGGTGATTGGTCGTCCGGTCACGCAGTCTGCTGACCCGGCGCAGACGCTGAAGATGATCAATGCCTCTCTGAAACGAGGTGTGTAAATGAGCGATTCAAACTCTCGCCTGGTCTATTCAACCGACTCCGGGCGCATTGAAGAACCGAAGGCCGCCCCTGAGCGTCCAAAGGGTGATGGTATTGTCCGCATTCAACGCCAGACCAGTGGCCGCAAAGGCAAGGGCGTGTGCCTTATTACCGGTATTGATCAGGATGATGCTGAACTGGCTAAATTAGCCGCGGAACTGAAGAAAAAATGTGGTTGCGGTGGGGCGGTAAAAGATGGTGTGATTGAAATTCAGGGCGATAAACGTGACCTGATAAAATCATTGCTGGAAGCCAAAGGCATGAAAGTTAAACTGGCTGGCGGTTAATAAAAAGCCACGGAGATAATCCGTGGCTTTTTAAAATACAGAGCTGAAAAAGTAAACGTTTAATTATATCGAGCGGGTCAACCGTAAATTATTTACCTACCTGATGGCCAATAATACCACCGACAGCAGCACCACCCAGCGTACCCAGCGCGCTGCCATCCGTCAGGACTGCACCACCTACTGCACCCGCACCAGCCCCTATAGCGGTGTTACGGTCGCGTTTGGACCAGTTAGAGCAGGCGCTCAGAGACATTGCCAGAGTAAGCGCCAGAATGGCTGCGGTCATTTTTTTGCTCGTTACTAACATAATACTTTCTCCTGAATTATTGATTCACGGAATCCAGTGTTCTTTAAGGATAGCGCTAAATCGTGACTATCAAAGATATTTCCGTGTAACCGTTTAGCGAAAGCATGACAACCAATATCCTGCAGTTGGATGTTCGCTCCTGTTATATCGCTAACATTAATTTTACGAGTTTATCCTGTTAACAACAGGTAAAAAGTCTTAATTGGGTTGTCAGATAACTCTCAGAGAAGAGATGATTTGCCTGCCGACAAATCATCTTGCGCAGGTATTATGCGTTGGTATCAATGATATTGACGGTTAATCCTGAATGCTCAAGCTGCATTTGTACGCTGGCGCTGAGCTTAGAGTCCGTCACGACGCGGCTGAACCGCTCTAAAGGCCCCAGGGTGTAAGGGTGAATAGCGTCGAATTTTGAGCTGTCGGTAAGCACAATAACCTCTGCGCCTTTTTCCAGTACCGCATTAACCACATCAGAACGCATCATATCGCGTCCGGTGAAGCCGGTATCTGCCTGCCAGCCATCAATGCCGATAAAGGCCTTACTGAAGTGTACCTGCTGGATAAACTGGCGAGTTAAGGGGCCGACCATGCTCTCACTTTTTTTCTGATAAATCCCACCAAGGAGAATCACTTCACAGGGCGTTTCTTTGAGCAGGTGAGCGATGTAGCTGCTCACCGTAATGATAGTGACATCTTTTTGCTCCGCCAGCGTTCTGGCCAGGAGCGCGTTGCTGCTGCCGTTCTCAATGAATACAGACTCGCCGGGGCTGACCAGAGATGCAGCGAATTCAGCCAGCTCACGTTTTAGCGTGAAATTGGTCATCATACGCGTTTCCACATCATCGCTGTTTAACGAAACAGCAAATCCGTGCGCACGGCGTAAATAACTCTGTTTTTCCAGCGTATTCAGATCCTGTCGAATCGTCACTTCTGAAACGCCGGTGATCTTTGCCAGATCGGCGACGCTCATCTGACCTTTATCGGTCACCATCTGCAAAATAGATTGTTGTCGGGAATTCATAGTATTAATTTTTATAGCAATGTCGTATCGGAAAATAAACGGAAGTCTGCTGATAGCAGTAACATCAAGAGAGCGATGTCATCAGATCTCCCACGGAGCTTTGTGTTTTGTTGACAAAGATTGAGTATCTTCTTTGACCGTGTTTAACAGTTCAGCCTTCAGAATTTCGAGATTGTGGATGGCTGAGTGGTAATCACCTGCAACGAGGATATCCAGCACGGTATCAATGCGTTCGGCCAGACGCTGAGCGTCGATATCAGACATGATCATCATCCAAAGGGCAAATAGAGTTTGAATTTCATGATGCAGAATTTCATGGCAAAAGAGAAGGGAAAAATAGTATTAACCTGAATGATTGAAGAATATTATATATTCTGTGATTACATACAGATAGGAACATCACGAATTGTCCATTTATGGCTATTTTCCTCGATCAATCTTTCTGCATTATCGCGTATTTTTGTTCAGGTGTCGTCGATACCATCGTTCAAACGCCGCTGCAGGCATTGGCTTGGCGAATAAAAATCCCTGACGCTCATTGACGCCATTCTTGGTCAGAAACGCATCCTCTTTTGCACTTTCAACGCCTTCGGCGATGACCTGTAGGTTGAGCGCCTGCGCAACCGCGACAATGGCCCGCACCAGCGACTGCGAAATAGGTTGCTTGTGCACATCTCTGACAAAGGTTTGATCCAGTTTTATGGCATCAAGCGGGAAGCGGGCCAGTTGAGACAGCGACGAATAGCCGGTGCCAAAATCATCCAAATGGATTTGTGCCCCCAACTGGCTAAATTGCTGAATGACGGATAGCGCCAACTGCTCATTTTCAATCAAACTGCTTTCCGTTAATTCAACATCGATGGGGCAGTATTCAAAGTTGAGATCGTGAAGCACCTGCTTGAGAGCGGTAAAAAGCGTCTGGTCGGCGAGCTGGCGCGCAGACACGTTTACCGCCACGCGTAGATTTATTCCCTTGGCACGCCATTTTGCCACCTGGCGCACAACGTCCAGAATAACCCATCGGCCGAGTGGAACAATGAGCCCTGATTCTTCGGCGTAAGAGATAAACTCTAACGGCGGTATGAGGCCACGTTCCGGGGACTGCCAACGAACCAAAGCCTCAAGACTCCGTACTTCACCGCGCCAGGTTATCTTGGGCTGATAGTGGATAACCAGTTGATCGTTTTCCAGCGCCTTACGCAGATTGGTATCCAGCCACAGATATTCAAAAACCCGCTGATTCATTTCCGGAGAGAAGACGCAAAACTGACCACGACCGCCTTCTTTTGCCGTATACATGGCCGTATCCGCGTTACGGATGACGCTCTCGCCATCCTGTCCATGCTGTGGTGCGAGAGAAATACCGATTGAACATCCGGTATAGACCTCTATTAGTCCAATGCGAAAAGGTTGACGCAGGCGCGTCAGAATACGCGATGCCGTAGCTTCCAGCGCGCCCTGAGACGTTTCGGTGGCAAGGACAATAAATTCATCACCGCCAAACCTTGCCAGTAGTTGGTTGTCGTCGAGGCAACTGAGGATTGCCAGCGATACACTCTGTAACAGCTGATCGCCAAACATATGTCCGTAGGCATCATTAACTTTTTTAAAGTTATCTAAATCGAGATATACAATCCCGACCTGGGTATCACCCGCGTTTTCGATGGCGTTGCTGATCAGCTCGTGAATTGCGTTGCGATTCGGTAAACCGGTGATGGAGTCGGTATTTGCCAACACCCGTAGACGTTCCTGCGCGCGGCGCTCTTCAGTGATATCGGTACCGGAACAGATCAGAAATATTTCGTTCTTACCGCTACCGTTATGCACAAACTTATTGCGGAACAGAAACAGACGCTGGCCTTTGCAGGTTTTAACCCAGCGTTCGACCTCATAAGAATTACCATCGCGAAAAAACACCTCAATGTTGCGTCTTGAGGCTGCGGCTTCGCGCCGGCTCATAAATAGCGTGAAAACGCTTTGGCCAATCACTTCACGCTCTTTGAGACCGGTGTACTCTTCGCACAGGCGATTAAAGCGCTGGATGTTGCCCATACGGTCAAGAATGACAATGACGGCGTTAGCTTCAGAAACAACCTGCTCAGCGAAGGAGAGGCCGTGAGCCAGGTCGCGCGCGACGGAAGGGGTGTCATCCCAGGCGGATGCGCTACCGGCCCATTCGCGCTTATTGATTTTCCTGCCGACCAGATGGACGGGAATGTCGTCATCTTCAATTGGGAGTGTCATCAACAGGCTCGACGTAATCACCGTCATTTCACGAATGCGGTCGGCTTGCTCAACTGACAATTCGACGGTCTGATCGGCTGCTGACGCTTCGTCGATAGAGAAATGCAGGATGTTGCAATCCTCTGACAGGCGCCAGTAGGGGTTATGAGTGCCCACATAGCTATACAACGTAACCCGCTCCCGGACGTCTTTCATGATGTGTACTATCCCGCTTAAAGCGCATAGAGCCTCAAAAGTATAGGTAGCCATGATTCATACAGGGTGATTATGGCTGAACGTATTGTTTTATTTATATATTGATATGTAATCCAGAATCTAAAAAAAGCAAAGCTAGCGGAACTGAAAATAGTAAAAAAATAAATTAGACCGGATGAAAGAAGTGTAGTGCGTGGTGGAGATTTGGGAGAGAAAAGAAAACGACCTTTCACAAGAAGAGAAAGGCCGTTAGCTTCATCGATGTTACGCGGCTGGACGAGCGATAACGCTGCGGGTTTCCATCCGCACTTCAGCAATGGTGACATCAATCACATCTGTGACTTTGTAAACCACTTCACCTTTGATTTGTACGGTACCGCTTTCCTGGCTGCATACCAGTTCGTCACGAACAGCATGCAGGAACGGGGCTGGAATAAATGCGACTGCACCATTATCCACTAAACGCACTCGCATACCGCCGCGGCTGACGTCAATGATCTCGGCAGCGAAGCGGGCATCGGTGCCTGCTTTGTCGCTCAGGAAGCGGGCGTATAACCAGTCACCCACATCGCGTTCGGCCATGCGGTTCAGGCGACGACGTTCGGCCATTTGCAGGGTCGTATCATCCTGCGGACGGGCAATTGTTTCGCCTTTGATGACCGCCTTAAGCAGACGGTGGTTGATCATGTCGCCATACTTACGAATAGGAGAGGTCCAGGTGGCATATGCTTCCAGACCCAGCCCAAAGTGCGGACCTGGCTCGGTACTGATTTCAGCATACGACTGGAACCGGCGAATACGGCTATCGAGGAAACCGGAAGGCTGCGCATCCAGTTCTCGGCGCAGTTTGCAGAAGCCTTCCAGCGTCAGAACCTCTTCGGCATCTACGTGCATACCATGGGTTTTCAGCAGTGCAGCCAGTGCGTCGGCGTTTGCCGGATCAAATCCCATATGGACGTTATAAATGCCGAAGCCCAGCGTGTCGCGAAGTACGCGTGCAGCACAAATATTTGCCGCAATCATTGACTCTTCCACGATACGGTTAGCTATGCGACGCGGTTCCGCCACAATATCCAGCACTTCGCCTTTTTCACCGAGGACAAAACGGTAATCCGGACGATCTTTAAATACCAACGCGTGGTTGTGACGCCATTCACCACGGCTCAGACAAATACGATGCAGTAGACGGATTTGTTCAGCAATTGCGTCATTTTCAGGCTGCCAGTCGCCGGTGCCTTCCAGCCAGTCTGAGACGTTATCATAGGCCAGCTTCGCTTTAGACTCGATAGTCGCTGCAAAGAAGGTGATGTTATCCTCAATCGTACCGTCGGCGGTAATGTTCATACGGCAAGCCAGAACCGGACGCACTTCGTTCGCGCGCAGAGAGCACAGATCGTCAGACAGCTCACGTGGCAGCATCGGGATATTGAACCCCGGAAGATAGTTGGTAAACGCACGAATTCTCGCCGTTTTATCCAGTTTGCTGCCTTCTGCAATCCAGGCGGTAGGATCGGCAATAGCGACGGTTAACTGTAGCTTGCCATCGGCCAGTTCTTCGGCATACAGCGCATCGTCCATATCTTCGGTGCTGGCGCTGTCGATGGTGACGAAATTAAGGGCAGTTAAGTCCTGACGCACCAGACCTTCGTCCAGCATTTCAGTTGCTACGCCGTCCGGTGCTTCTTTTTCGAGATTATGGCGCGCCAGCGTGACCCACCACGGGACAAAGTGATCGTCCGCAAAGGTGATAAATTGGGTTAATTCAGCGTAGAAGGTGCGATCGCCTTTTAGCGGATGGCGGCGCATTTCTGCCACGGCCCAGTCACCTTCTTTAAATTCATGCTCAACACCACGGGCGGCGCGACAAGGGATCGCATCTTTCAGTAACGGATGATCCGGCACAATGGACAGACGGTCATTTTTGCCCTGAATTTTACCCACGAAGCGCGTCAGGAAGGGTTCGATAAGTTCTTCCGGCTCCGCAGACTCACGATCTTTTTCCGTATGGATCACCGCAACAATACGGTCCCCATGCATGACTTTTTTCATCTGCGGCGGTGGAATAAAATAGCTTTTTTGTGCATCGACTTCCAGGAAGCCAAAGCCTTTTTCCGTGGCTTTTACCACCCCTTCAGCACGCGGCGTCTGGGAATGTAGTTGCTGTTTAAGCTGCGCTAGCAGCGGGTTGTCCTGAAGCATAATTGTCTATTTTCGTGGCTAAAAGAGCGGCTGACAGTTTTACGCGATTCTGCCAGTTGCAGCAAGCGCTCTTTAAGTAAGTGGATCGGTTAATACGTCTCGCCCAGCGCGATTTTCAAGCGATTTAACCATCCGCATAATCCACTCCAGGCCAGCAGGTTAATCGCCTGTTCTGAAGAGATACCCTGATCGAACAACGGTGTTAACAGTGCGGCGCTAAAGCGGTCGGGCGCTCGGGTAAGCCATTGTACCGCCTGCAGGGTGACGCGCTCAACCGGATGTCGTTGTTCCCAGCGCTGCAATTCACGTTCATCCTGACGAAGGACAGTGATGATGTCAGTTAATTCATGTGCGGTATGCGCGTGTTCATTAAAGCAGGCCACGCTGCCGTTAATGCGTGATGTCATCAGGGTCGTCAGAGAAAATGCCCGCGCCGGCTTATCGCTGCGTTGTATGCTGGAAATCAGTGAACTGAGTACATCTAATGCGTCAGGTGAATGTGTTAGCAAGGGGAGCAGCGCGTGCAGTTCGTTGGGGTAACCCGCTATTGGTTCAACGTAGGCATGCTGTTTTTCGAGCGATAATGGCGCAGGGTGCCAGATTGAGTTTGCGGCGCTAAATGGCGAAGCGTACGCGAATTGCTGTATATCCAGGCCCGGTATTCGACGTACCGGGTGGGCGCACCAGGCCTGAAGTAATGCGACTACCCGCGCCTGAAAACCAACAAAGCCGATGATTTGATTCATCAGAATGTTATCGCAGGTGGTCAGCCCGACCGCATCAAGGTGCTGACGATCGCGCTCGCCAATCACAGCAGGTGAGCTGGCGAGCTGGCGCGCATATTGGGTAATTTGCGCCAGTCGGTGATTACTTTCACGAGACGAATCAGGGCCCGGCAGCGGCGTTAAACGTGCGGCATAGTGATTACACAGTCGCTGCACGCCATATACCTGAGCGACGGTCAGGGCGGTACTCATCCGTTCATAGGCGTTGAATGTATGCATCTGATCCCTGTCTACGTGAGCAGGGAAAAGAAGTTGGGCAAGTTTACGGGCAGGGGGTAACCAGGATTGAAAGGGCAAAAGTACGTCATCAGATATCGCCAGGTCCAGTAAAAAGCTGTCGTCAACATGAGCGGCCTCCGGCACCAGCGGCAGAACATCTTGCGGATACGTGCTGGATTGCGTCTCATGATACCAGTGGCTTTTGCCTACAATTCGGCGTTGTTCCATGGGCGTTCCTTGGTCTAAAAAGTGGCGACCCGGACACGTCGTCATACACCTACGCCGGATCGTTTGCGCTGCAATATCCTGACGTAAGCCGATGGGGGGATGAAAGATTGTTACGTGATAATAAATATCGGAAAAGTATATATGGCGCAGGGCAGTAGCGGAGGCGGTGAAAATCATGGGCGACGGTAGGCCGCCCATAGAGGACTAAACGATTATTTCAGATCCAGCTCGTTCATCGCTGCAATGCTGAAGCCACCATCAACGTGAACGACTTCACCAGAGATGCCGGCAGACAGATCGGAGCACAGGAATGCTGCGGAATTGCCCACATCTTCAATCGTCACGGTGCGGCGAATCGGCGTCACCGCTTCACAATGCGCCAGCATTTTACGGAAATCTTTGATGCCGGAAGCGGCAAGAGTGCGGATTGGACCTGCGGAGATGGCGTTCACTCGTACACCTTCAGGACCCATTGCGTTAGCCATGTATCGGACGTTTGCCTCCAGAGAGGCTTTCGCCAGACCCATCACGTTGTAGTTAGGGATCGCGCGTTCTGCGCCCAGGTAGGATAGCGTCAGTAGCGCAGAGCCTGGGTTCAGCATAGAGCGGCAAGCTTTTGCCATCGCAACAAAGCTGTAAGCGCTGATGTCATGAGCAATTTTAAAACCTTCGCGGGTGACCGCATTCACATAGTCGCCATCCAACTGGTCAGCAGGCGCGAAACCGATGGAATGCACGAATCCGTCGAATTTCGGCCAGGACTGGCTCAGTTCAGCGAACATCGCATCGATGCTGGCGTCTTCGGCAACATCACATTGTAGTACGATGCTGGACTCCAGTTGAGCGGCAAATTCTTCCACACGGCCTTTTAGTTTGTCGTTCTGGTAGGTGAACGCCAGCTCAGCGCCTTCGCGATGCATGGCCTGAGCGATTCCCCAGGCAATGGACAATTTACTGGCAAGACCTGTCACCAGAATACGCTTACCGGAAAGAAAACCCATAGCTTTAATCCTTATGATCAGTGCTTCTTCGTAGCAATCAATGCGTGATGATTGCCATCTCAAAAACACGCGAAATTGGTCTGAAATTATATCCTACTCATTGTTCCTTTTTGAATGGTTATCAACCCTAAATGACTCTTGCCATTCATTGCAAATGGCGAGGATATTACTTCCTCTGGTTGTGCCTTGCCCGACCCGTATTCCATTGAAGACAATGAGAAAATACAAGGCTTTAAAGGCATTAAAATGGTATTATTAAGGCGCTAGCTGATGTTAATAAACATAGCAAGGTAAGAACTTTCTTAAAACAAAAAACATGCATATATTCAGTTTGTTATGATATATTGTTTTTATCGATCAATATCGATACATTGATCGATATTATTGATTGATTGTGATTAAAAGTGCATTATCAGGAAGTTATGATCAATTGGAGTGGTCTTATGCACTATCATTTCATCGCGGAACCGATGAGAGACACAACAAATAAGTTGCTGGGTGTGGAGATGATCGCCCGGTTTGCTGCAGATACGGTTCGCCCATTGCATGCAGATATCATCGTTTCAGCGTGGGATAGCGAACAAAAGCGTAATTTCATGCTCAAGCAAATTCAATTAATTGCCGAAAAGCGTGATTGGTTTGAGAGCAACAATCTGCTCTGCACCCTTCATCTTATTGATGAAATGGCGCTTCTGGCGATAGGTGATCCGGTCATCAAGTCGGCCCTACACGCAATGCCCTTTATTGCACTGGAGCTGTCAGAGCGTTTTCTGTCGAGTACGATTTGCCTGAATAATCTGCTGATTAATTCACTCTGTGATGGCCCAAACGCGCTATGGCTGGGCGATCTCGGCTCCGGTAACGTCGGGGCAAGTCCGCTGGTTTGCGGTCATTTTGACGTGGTTAAATTGGATCGCGGTTTTTTCCTTGAGCAGGTAGAAAAGCCGATGTTTCCGGTGCTTATCAAAAATATCCGGGAATATTGCGATCGCGTCGCGATGGAGGGGATTGACGACGCCTGGTTAAGCGATGTGCTGATCAATGCGGGCATTTGGGCCGTGCAGGGCGGTATTTTCCCGTCCGTTGCGTTTAACGATATAGAAGCATTGCTACCAGCAGATATTTTCCACTGACGTTATCAGAAGTCCTC
Organism: Citrobacter sp. wls714; assembly: GCF_005281025.1. Classification (NCBI taxonomy): domain Bacteria; kingdom Pseudomonadati; phylum Pseudomonadota; class Gammaproteobacteria; order Enterobacterales; family Enterobacteriaceae; genus Citrobacter; species Citrobacter sp. wls714. Next base: position 45,119 of record NZ_SZWZ01000089.1, read on the forward strand.
CATTAGAGGAGGACTTCTGCCACGCTTGCGATCTTGTCGCCGGGCATCCACCCAAGAGAAATGGAACGTCTGGTTAGCGCCTATCCTGTTTTATATGGTTAGCTTCAAATATTGAAATCCCTTTCTGACGAATAGAATCAATCCACAAATCTGCCATCCATGCGCCAATAGCAAAATGCTGAATGGTACATTCACGCATAAGACGGTGCTCGTTCGCTATTGTTGTTGGCATCAACGCACTGTCATCCGTGTTCAGACATACCGATAGCGGGCCGGAGCGCAAGCCATATTTGTTGAATTTATCACCAGGTTTTAACCATTCTGGATTAGGCGGGTTCCAACGAAACAGGGGATGCTCATGGTATTTTTCAAACCGCCCGATGTAAATATTTGAGGTGGGGCAGGCTTCAATGACCAGCCCGATTCGACTGTATTTCTCAATGAGATAGTCCTGGATGGCTTCGTATAATCGGAGTTCGCCTGGCGAAATAATGTCCTCATCGTCGCAGGTATGTGCCACAAAACTTTCAGTGTCGCCCGGTAGACAGTTGACGGAAATTATACGATTAACGGACGGATTTTTATCGCTATCTAAATAACGTTCCCATAGCTTCTTTGCTGTCACTTTAGTTAGTGGATTTTGACCTTCACAAGCAAACATATTCCAGTCCGGAACCCATTCCTGTTGGGTGGCTATTTCAGTTTCCAGGAAAGAATAGTCGGGCCAGTTTCGGCGGAGTAACCATGCCCGGTACAAAAGGTCGGGAGTATAAATATCTTCATGCAACAATTGAGACCAATAGTGGATCTTATCCCTTAATTCATGCATCACAGGGATATGTTCAACGGTATGCTGTGAAAGTAAAACAGCCTGGTGATATGCCCAGACAAGATTATCAAGATGTTGTCCTGCGGTAATGTAGGCACGACGTTGCCGTTTTGCCCAATCGTAAACATCTACCCCTAGTGCTAATCCATGTCCTATTCGATCCCCTTCACTGAGCTGACAAAATTCGACTGCTTCATCCATTGAACGCAGCCCACATAACAGGTGGCTGTAATCTTCTCCGGCATGAACGGTGATAAATGGTCTTGGTAATCTTACCGACCAGTGTTCTCCGGCACGATACTTGGCGGCACGTAATACGCGTAACGCTGGAGCAAACACCTCAACAGGTACGTCGTTTTCATTACCCGCAACATCATAACCACGAATCAATTTACGCACATCAATCTTTTGTTCGGGACTACCGAGATTGGTCTGGTAATCCGTTTCCTGAATGGTGACCGATGCGGAAAAACTCTCTAGCGCGCGTACCTGCGCCAGTAACTCATTACGCAGTGTTTCCAATCGACGATCGTTACGCGGGTGCTTACCGTATCCCCGACGAAAGTGCACAACGATATGCGCTTGCTCAGACATTGCCCGCTGATCGTGGCGCATAAAGAAGTCAGTGAGTATTGCCGCGCCAGACTAAGAAATCATCCGCTAACTTGGCAATGAGTTTTAGATAGTCGCCATCTGCACAGGGGATCTGCCAGAAGCGCATATTGTTCTGAATATCTTCTTTACGAAGATGTCCGCCGAAGTAGAACTGGTAGTCCAGCGCAGCTTGAGAAACAATTTTTTCCTCTGTATCTGTAGGACTTCTTGTGACTTCCTCTTCGCCGTGGTGGCGCATGAGCTGGTGATAGAACACCCGGTCAGATGCGAGCAATACGGAAGGTATCAGCCAGTGAGGATCTTGGTTATACATGATTTAGTTATTGACCTCTTCTCCGACGCCCTGGATAAGACCACGATAGAACCATGAAACTTGGTTATTTTCTTTAAGTAGCGACTGCATTACGCGTGAGGAATGCATGCATTTAAGAATATTATGGGCAATTTCGATATTGCTACTTGCCCACAGTTTAACTTCCTGTGTTTTGATTGTCGTATTGCCCGTCTGTTTATAGTAAAAATCGCGAATGTCAGTAAACGTCATTTTTGAAAAATAGTTTTCATTAAAGAGATCCGTCGCGTTGTTATCGCCAATAGGATAACATTCCGGAGGGTCGATATTGAATATGGGATGGCACCACATAGAAATAACAAGTTCAGCATGTTCACTTTCGTTGATTGTTTTAAGATTTAGAATGTTATCATCATCAACAGTCAAATCGACAACTCCACTGAGATTGCGTGATAAAGTACGGTCATATTTTGTGAACTCAGTGTAATCTCTGACTATTGATGCTCTGGCGCCAGTGGCTACGTTAGTATTAACAACAAGTCCATCTTTAGTGAATGTTAATAACGCATTGATAAATATATACTCAAAGCGCCGCGCCAGATCTGACAGAAGTTCTTCCCGTGACTTTTTCTTATCTATCAAATTCATCCTAAGCACGGACAGTTGAGAAAAAACTTTATTAAAAATAACGCTGAGTAGCGGTATTAGGTTTTTACCTTTAAGCTCTGTTATTTTTCTGTTTTCACACCAGTTATAAATTTTTTCTATTAACTCATTGATATTGCTGGAGTAGTCGATAGGATTGTCGGGGCGATTCAGACCATCATCACTTTCTTCTATTTCCCGGGTGTGATTCATCGCGAAAATTGAATAGAAGGGGGCTCGTAAGAAAGTATCCTGAAAAAGGGCTGTAAATTTATCTTTTTGATAAAAGGTGTCTGGCAAATTTCCGGTTATAGCCAGTAGGGACCATCCAATGATTTCAAAGGCCCGGCTAAAAAAGATATGATGTCGTCGATTTAGCTGCCGGCTATAGTAATCATGGTGTGTATAGAGTGCCAGCAGCAGAGAATTACCATTTTTAGCCTCTGACACCGATTTGCTTATAAACATTGGCTCCATGATAAATTCTAAGGCTGGCATACTGCGTAAAATATCCGAACTATTTTTTACTGATTCTAAGATACTTTGGTTGGTGTCATGGGCTTTCATGTCCGCGGCTATATCGCATTGCTGACTAATAAATTCTTTGCTTGCCCAATGGCATCGATTCATTTGTAAGACTGGGTTGAATGCGATCAACTGGCTAAAATTAAGCTGTGCCACTTGTTGTGCCAGTTGAATATGTAGATAGGTTTCCATATTCGTGAGGGCAACACCATCGTGATGTATTTCAGCCCAGTAAGCATATTTCTGCCAGATGTCAGGCGTGGTGTGTTCTCGTTCCTGTAGCAATGAAGGCGGTAAGCTTCTAATTAGTTGGGTGACTTCTCTGGCGCTAATAGGGTGAACCCATTCAGTACTGCGTTCTTGCCCATTGCATAAACTATAGAAGGTGTTTTTTAATAGATCTTCATATTGCGGGAAGGTCAGGTTTGATATTTTTCTGGTGTTTTCTATTTCTGAATATTTATAGCGAATTTCCAGTTTTGGTAATATTTGTTCAATGGGTTGTAAGGGCAGGCGAATATGATTCGGGAAGACTTTTGTCAGATAGGCATCGGATAAACTCTCTGCCATATAACCAACACCGAATATATTATTAGGACCCTTAGAAAATGCTTTTTGCGTAATGTGACGATAGAGTTGATCGTCACCGCTGACTAATGGGAGGATTAGCGGACAGGAGAGTAAACAACGGATGTCATCCAACACGGCGAAACCATTGTCAATTTTCATGTCAACATCATCAATGGGCAATACTAACGCATCACAACCCAACAGGTTTACAGTGGCAATCAAGAAACGATGAAAATCCCGTTCGAGATGAATACCGGAACGGTACTTTTGAATTCTATCAATACCCCGAAGTTCATCTATTTCTTGTGGCTTTCCTAATGCACCGGCCAATGTTCTTAAAGCCTGGAAAAAAGCCTCTTTTATTGACTGGCTAATCTCAGGTTGGTTCAGTTTACCTTCAACGGAAGCATAAATAGAGGCAATAATGACTTCGGAGAAGCGGTCATCAATGTTCAATAATGTTGGATCAATAACATCGATAAAGTGCAAGTCGGGGAATTGTGACGATTTTGCGGTGTAGTTAGCCCATGCGGCGCTGGCATTGCGTAAGAAGACGGTTTTTCCCGCTCCACGTGGACCATTGATAAAAATGGCATGATGGTAACTGGTGAGCCGGGCTGTTTTGGGATCTTGTAAATCATTTTTATACTGTCGAGCCTCCAGTCCCATACGAGCCAGGTTCTCAAGCATTTTTTGAGTCGCCTGCTGTTGCCACAGGTTATTTTTCTCGCCTTTGGTGCCATCGCCACAAAAATCATCACGGTATTCGGGTAAATCTAGATCGAGTATTATCTCACTGGCCATAAGTCCCTCATGAAATTAAATCCCAAAGCATGCCGCTGTGGTTAACTAAAAGTATGCAGGAGGTGACCAGATATAACTAAAAACTGAATGGCGCATGCTTAACTAAGAGATCGATTATGTCCAGTTAAGGCCGTCTACACCTCCGTATGATGAGGCAATACTAGCATAGGTATTATGCCTAACCTACTGTTTTGGAATAGTAAAATCAATCCGTCAAGCGGTGAAGAACTTCAGGCCACAGGAAACAGAAGGTTCCTGTGCCCAAAGAGGATGTCAGTTAGCGATCTTTCCGCCAGGCGTCGGCGGTAAGCGCCTCGCCAAAATGCCCTGCAATCAGACGACGAGTCAGCTCATGTAGTGGGGAGGCCAGAACATCCGCGGTACTGCCGCGCTCAACAACTTCCCCCTGATGCATGACTAATACTTGATCGCTAATGTGCTTCATCATGCCGATATGCTGAGTCACATAGATATATGAAATCCCCTGTTTTTCCTGTAATTCCAGCATCAAATTGATGAGCTGCGAACGCATCGACATGTCGAGAGAGGCAAGGGCTTCGTCGGCGATAATCACTTTAGGTCGCAAAATGAGCGCGCGGGCAAGCCCCAGGCGCTGTTTTTGCCCCGGCGCTAACATATGCGGATAATAGCTCACATGGTCAGGCAGCAGGCCGACCATGCGCATCGTTTCTATTATCTGTTTGCGACGCTGTTCAGGTTCCAGGTCGGTGTTCAGACGCAGCGGGAAATCAAGGATCTGTGAAATACGCTGACGAGGGTTAAGCGATGTTGACGGATCCTGAAAAATCATGCGGATCCGCTGACTACGGAATGAGTAATCACCATACTTTAGCGGGTGATCGTCAATCAGCAGTTCACCGCTGGTGGGTTCAATCATGCCAGCTAACATCTTTGCCAGTGTGGACTTACCGGAACCATTTTCACCAATGACGGCGAGCGTCTGACGTTCGCGCAGGGTAAAGCTGAGTGGCTTAACGGCCTCAACGGTCTGTCGGCGAAATAAACCCGTCCGGTAGCGAAAGGTTTTGCTCAGATTGCGAACTTCGAGCAGGGTTTCTACCATCTCACTCTCTCTCCATATTCAGCGGGAAATGACAGGCGTAGAGATGATTCTTTGCTCCGGTCAGTCGTGGGGTTTCAATACATTCACGTTGAGCATAAGGGCAGCGCGGCCCCAGACGGCAGCCGATGGGTAATTGTTCCAGCAATGGAATCGCTCCTGGCATGGTATTCAAACGACTTTTATGCGGCATGGCGCTACCAAAATCAGGAATGGCGCGGATCAACGCCTGCGTATAAGGATGATGTGGAATCGTCACCAGATCTTTACTGGGCGCGGTTTCCACCGTTTGTCCGCAGTACATTACGTTGATTTTGTCTGCCCACTGGCTGAGCATTTGCAGGTCATGGCTGATCAACAAAATGGTGGTATTGCTGTTTTGGTTCAGCCGGGTCAGCAGGCGAAATATTTGCGCCTGGGTCGTTGGCTCCATCGCGTTCGTCGGCTCATCAGCAATCAGCAAGCGCGGCTGATTAGCCAGCGCGATAGCGATCATTACCTTCTGACACTCGCCGTCGGTCAGTTCATACGGGAAGCTGCGCATGGCATCTTTATGGTCTTTTATCCCGACGCGGTGCAAAAGCTCAATCGCCCGGCGTTTGCGCCAGCCGATGCGCTGCCACCAGCGGCCCTTGTAGGTCCAGGCTGGAATATTTTGCATCAGCTGTCGTCCAATACGCTCGGACGGATCAAGGCACGATTGCGGTTCCTGAAAGATCATGGAAACGTTATGACCGACCAGCTTGCGTCGTTCACGCGCGGAAAGGCGCAGGAGATCGATATCATCAAAGCGCATACGGTCGGCGGTTACGCGCCAGTTATCTTTAGCGACGCCGCAAATGGCCTTGGCGATCAGGCTCTTGCCGGAGCCAGACTCGCCAACCAGTCCGCGGATTTCACCCTCATTGAGGGTCATGCTGACGCGGTCAACTGCTTTTACCCAGTCGTCACCGGTTCTGAATTCAATGGTCAGGTTGCGGATATCGAGTAATGGCATTATTCCACCCCCGCAATAATTGCGCGGCGCACGCCATCACCCAGCAGGTTAACCAACAGCACGCTTATCATGATCGCCGCCCCTGGCAGCATGACAGTCCACGGTGCGACATAAATCAGTTCCAGCGCGTCGCCGAGCATGGCTCCCCATTCCGGTGATGGCAATTGTGCGCCCAGGTCGAGAAAACCCAGCGCGGCGATATCCAGGATCGCCATCGACAGCGCACGGGTGATTTCAGTGATAAGCCCGGCGGTAATATTGGGCAGAACAGCGAACCACAGGATATTGAGCGTGGTTGCGCCATCAAGGCGAGCGGCGATGACATATTCTTTTTCCAGCTCGTCATGCACCATGCTGTAGACGGAGCGAACCATCCGCGGTAACAGCGCCAACCAGACGGCAAACATCGCGTGCGTCAGATGCGGCCCGGCAAAAGCCACCACAATAATCGCCAGCAACAGCGAAGGGATCGACAGCAGGGTGTCCAGAATGTGATTGAGCACCGCGGAACGCAAACCGTGTGTTGCCCCGGCAACCACGCCAAGCAATAAACCACACAGCGTGGCGGCAAGGGTGACGACAAACGCGCCGCCCACGGTTGGGGCCGCACCGCTGAGCAGGCGGCTTAAAACATCACGCCCCAGATCATCAGTCCCGAGGAAGAAAGAGACTTCGCCATAGCGCGACCATGACGGTGGCAAAAGCTGGTAGCCGAGAAACTGTTGGTCGATGCCATAAGGCGCGAACCAACCACCAAAAATACACAGAATCGCCAGTCCCGCACAGCCATACAGGCCGATCATTGCGGTTGCATCGCCGTAAAAATTGCGCCATGCGGTGCGCAGCGTACCTGGCGGGCGCTTTTCGCTGTAGACGCTATCGTAAGGCATACCATTCCTTATGTTTCAGAGGGTTAGCCATAGCACCCAAAATATCAGAGATGACGTTAACAATGATAACCAATGAGCCTATTACCATCACACCCGCCGAAATAGCCGCGTAATCTTGCTGGCGAATCGCGTTAATCAGCCAACGGCCAAGACCTGGCCAGCTAAAGACCATCTCGGTGATCATCGCCAGCGTCAGCATGGTGGAAAACTGTAACCCTAGGCGCGGGATAACCGGTGGGAGAGCGTTGTGCAGTACGTGACGGCGTAAAATCGTTAACCGTGACAAACCGCGAGTAGCCGCCGCTTTAACATAGTTTTGATCAAAGACCTCAATGGTGCTGATACGCATCAGACGAATAACTTCCGTCGTCGGTGCCACGGAGAGCGTTAATACCGGAAGCACCATATGACGGATCGCACTGACCAGCATTTCGTCGCGCCAGGGCGAGTCGGTGATCCACGCATCAATAATGGCAAATCCGGTAACGGGCTTAACTTCGTAGAGCAGATCAAAACGCCCGGAAACGGGCAGCCAGCCGAGGGTCAGTGAGAAGAGCAACGTCAGCAGCAGCGCCAGCCAAAAAACCGGAATAGAAAAGCCCATCAGAGCCAATGCGCTGATGCAACGATCCTGCCATTTATTACGTGTAATGCCCGCCAACATGCCGATGGGGATCCCGACCATAAGTGCAAAACCAAAGGCCAGAATGCACAGTTCCATCGTCGCCGGGAACACCTCTTTCAGTTGTTCTGAGATCAACTGACCGTTAATACTGGACACACCAAAATCCCAGTGAATCAGGCCATTGAACCAGAATACCCAGGCGTTCCACAGCGATGCGCCCTGTAACGGCGCATGAGGTGTGAAGTAGCTCAGGCTGAACCCAATAAAAGTCAGGAAGAACAGGGTGACCAGCAGTAATAAAAAACGGCGCAGGGTGAAGATAATCATGGTTTTTTCACCTCTTCAGCCTTTTCCCTGGAAACCCCGGCAAAAGAAGCGTTGCCGAACGGACTGAGCACCAATCCTTTGATGTCATAGCGATAAGCCTGCAAACGAAGCGAAGAGGCCAGCGGCAGGATCGGCAACTCGCGCGCGAGAATATTTTGCGCTTCGTCGTAGGCATCAATTCGCGAGGAGAGTTGTTGCGAAGAGAGGGCTTTGCGCAAAATGCTGTCAAACTCCGGATTGCACCAGTGGGCAAAGTTGGTCTGTGAGTTAATGGCGGCACAACTGAGCATCGGTCGGAAAAAGCTGTCAGGATCGTTACTGTCAGTTGCCCAGCCGGACAACGTCAGATCATGGTTCATATCCATTAATCGCGCCTCCTGAAAACGACCCTCTACCGGGATGATCTTCACTTTCACACCCACCTGAGCCATATCAGCCTGAATCAGCTCTGCGGTTTTCAGCGGACTGGGGTTCCAGGCCTGAGAGCTTGTGGGGACCCAAAGTTGTAACGTCAGATTTTCCAGCCCCAGCGCTTTTAACTGCTCGCGCGACTTTGCCGGGTTGTACTCAGTAATTTTAGCTTCGTTGTCATAAGCCCACGAGGCGCGGGGCAAAATAGATGCCGCGGTTTCCGCCGTACCGTAGTAAATAGATTGCATTAACCGTTGGTTGTTAATAGCCAGCGCTAACGCATGTCGTACGGCAGGGTTGTTCAATGGCGGTTTATCCGTGTTGAACGCCAGATAGGCGATATTCATCCCCGGACGCAGCGTCAGACGCAGTCGAGGATCATCACGCAATATGCTGAGCTGGCTGGCAGCGGGCCAGGCCAGGACATCGCACTCGCCGGTCAGTAATTTCGATAAACGTCCGGTTCCGCCAGAGCCGAGATCCACCACGACCTGCGGCATCAAGGGGGTACCACGCCAGAATTTTTCATGCCGTTGTAGGCGAATATATTGGCCTGCACGATTTTCTGAAAGTTGGTACGGTCCAGTGCCGACGGGTTGTCTGTCGAGTAATTCCTGGCGATCCTGTTTTGCTAATTTGGCAGCATATTCTGCCGACATCACAGAGGCATAATGTGTGGCAAGGTGCCACAAGAAAGAAGCGTCGGGTTGATTTAAGCGAAATTCAACGGTGTTGTTGTCCAGCTTGCGCACGCTTTGGACGTTATCGGCGAACTGCAGGCTGTCAAAATAAGGAAAACTGCTGCCATTGACATTGTGCCACGGATGCTGGCGATCAAAGATGCGCTCGAAGGTAAATACCACATCGTCCGCATTCAGTTTGCGGGTGGGCGTGAACCAGGCTGTCTTTTGAAACGGAACATCGCGACGTAAATGAAAGCGGTAGGTTGCGCCGTTATCCATGACTTCCCAGCTTTCAGCCAGTTCTGGCACCAGGCGATAGGTATAGGGATCGACATCAAGTAGTCGGTCATACAATTGGGCCGCTAATGTGTCTACGATGAGACCGCTGCTCGCTTTTTGCGGATTGAACGTATTGACCTGCCCACTAACGCAATAGACAAAGCCACTGTCACGAATATCAGCGTACGGGGCCTGCTCAGGCGCAGCTACAGCCTGACCACTCAGAAATCCAGCCATCACGATCAGAGATGATAAAACCAGGCGCATAATTTTAAAGGGTTATATATAAAGAAGCTATCTTACTAATACTTAATGACATTTGCCATTACCGTTTGTGTTTGGGGCTGCAGGGGTGATGACCGCGAATTCAACATCGTCAGTTGGTCAAAATTCATACCTGCTATCCACGTTGCATATACTCTATTAGCTATCTTAGCATTTTCATGGCACCTCTGACTCGCTTAAACGCCGGATTCAATGGCGGGAGGTGTCTGACGGGAAAAATGAGTCTGTTGTGTGGGAGGAATGTCTGCAGAATCAGAGGAAAATAAACAAGAATGAGGCCGGGAAGAGTGAATATCTTCCCGGATGTCGAATTACTTCTGGATTTTATTAACGCGTACCACCGGCGGTTGCATTTTAGCGTCAAGGCTACCGTTAATCCTGATCATTTGATCGGGTTTTACCGTTCGGCCATCAAAGACGGCAAGCGGGATTAGCGTATTGATAGTGCCGGTTTTGTCCCGGAAGATAAACTTATCTCCTCCTTGAGCCTCAATGAGATTACCTCGTAAAGAGATGGTCGCACCGTCATGCATGGTTTTAGCTTGTTGGACGGTCATGATTCTTGCATCTTCAGTGCCACGATACCCTTCATCCAGTGCGTGCGCAGGTGGCGGGGCGGTATCTTTTTTTAATCCGCCATTATCATCGGCAAACGCTGTGGGCAATAAAAAACAACACAGTAAGGGGGCGAGAGATATTTTCATAGAGCCTCCATTAAAATTGATTTGACTTATTAAGTTTTGTAGCTATTTATTAATTTGGCGAGTGGGATAAGTCTCAAATTGTAATTTTTCAATAAAACAACGGCTTGGTGTTATATAAGCGAGGCGGGGAGATGAACAGAGAGAAAGCCCATTTGCAAGGCGTAAAAGAGAGCCAGCGTTTTCTGAATTTTGAATCTGGCTTTCACAAGATTGGTTTTATCTGTTTGCTCTGCATTGTTTTACTTGCTATGGCGGGATCGTTTTCCAAGGGATATTTAAGTGAGGTAACGAGAAAAAATAGCTTAAAGACAACAGAGTTACAATACGAAAGGTTTGGGCGTTTGCAAACGGAATTTAAAATTAACATCTCTGCACAAAAGTATGATTCTGTGAACAAGGCGTTGCGCATTGGCGGCGATTTCAACAAATTTTATGAGATGGAAAATATTTGGCCGCAGCCAGACAGCATGTACAGCAAGGGTAATGATCTTTACCTTGTCTACAATGATTCTGAAGCAACGCAGGACTTTACTATCTGGCTGCAGGTTACGCCCGTGAAGCCAGGAAGTGTAATGAGTTTTCTCCAGCTAAATGGCGAACCTGAAATCCGCTTCAGACAATTTATTTATCCCTAGGAGGTGAGTATGGAGATGGTCTTCCGGGCATTAGCCATTTACCTTATTTTGCTGGTAGTTTTCAAAATTGCAGGTCGCCGGGCATTGTTACAAATGACCAGCTTCGATCTGATTTTATTACTGATTATCAGTGAAGCAACTCAACAAGCCTTATTGGGTAATGATTTTTCGCTAACCGGCGCCATGATCACGATTGTCACACTGGTTACTATTGATATTCTGTTTGGTTTCATTAAGAAAAAGGTAGGTGGGGCAGAATCCGTGCTGGATGGCTCTCCGGTTATCCTGCTTGATCACGGGATACCTTTGTTGGATAAAATGAAGAAAGTGGATGTTTCTCTTGACGATATATTAGTCGCTGCACGACAAAATCAGGGGATTACCGAATCCAGTAAAATCAAGTATGCCATTCTGGAACGTAACGGACATATTTCTGTCATTCCTGAAGAGAATTAGCGAGGCGGTAATGAACACGGAGTACAATGACGCAAAAACACGCAATGAACTGACGAAACGGGTTGCAAAAACGCTTATTGATCGCGGTTTAACGTTGACTACCGCAGAATCTTGTACAGGAGGAAACTTGGCCGCCGCGCTTTGTGCACAGGCGGATACCGCAGAATTTTATGATATCGGCGTTATAACCTTTAGCGATCGTGCCAAGCAGAAAATGCTCGGCGTGCGGGCCAGTACGCTGGAGAAATATAGCGCCGTTAGTGAGCAAACGGTCAGTGAGATGTCTGTAGGGATACGTGAGCAAGCCGGAACCGATATCAGCATAGCCATTAGCGGATATGCGGGGCCGGAGGGTGGGGAGGATGGTACTCCCGCAGGAACGGTGTGGTTTGCGTGGAATTTCCGCGGGCGGATAATAACAAAACGGGAATATTTTTCCGGTGATTGCCAGGACGTTATAGAAAAGGCGGTACGTTTTAGCCTGGCGGTATTGGTTGAAGAAGTTTCAGTCTGGAAGAACAAATAAATAAACCAGGACTTATCCGAGTAAATATCTCAACGCAATGTGAAGTTATCATCGTAAGGACCAGGTTAATATTTGGCAAAAATGAAGTTGTGGGTAAATTATAAAGGTCATGTCATTCATTTTGTTCTACGCTTATTAGTCTTTGCGATGAATGATGACTCATGAGAGGTGATTGAATGACTGACCTAAATAAAGGAAAACAGACCACCAATAAAACTAATTCAGAACGTTTTCCGCAGCCGCCTTTTCCACATCAAAAACAACCTTTTCCGGGTCTGGCTGGAAAAATGCAACCGCGTCCCGATCATGGCGAAGAAAGCTATCAGGGAAGCGGTAGGTTAAATGGTCGCAAGGTATTAATTACCGGAGGTGATTCAGGTATTGGGCGTGCAGTTGCCATTGCTTATGCCCGCGAAGGCGCCGATGTCGCGATTAATTACTTACCTGAAGAAGAGGACGATGCGCGCGAAGTTGTCGAATTGATAAAAAAAACAGGGAGACAAGTCGCGGCGATTCCCGGTGATATTCGTGACGAAACTTTCTGTAACCATCTGGTAAAACAGGCGGTAGAAGCGCTGGGAGGGTTGGATATTCTGGTGAATAACGCCGGTCGTCAGCAATTTTGCGAATCGATCGAAGACCTCACCACAGAAGAGTTTGATGCGACATTCAAGACCAATGTCTACGCCATGTTTTGGATCACCAAAGCGGCTGTTCCTCATTTCTCACGAGACAGCGTGATTATTAACACCTCGTCGGTACAGGCTTATGAGCCAAGTGAGATCCTGCTTGATTATGCTCAGACCAAGGCGGCGATAGTGGCATTTACTAAATCGCTGGCTAAACAACTGGCCCCCAAAGGGATCCGTGTAAATGCTGTCGCGCCTGGGCCGTACTGGACGGTATTGCAGTGTTGCGGTGGCCAACCACAGGAAAAAATTGAGAAATTTGGCGCCAATGCGCCACTCGGTCGTCCAGGCCAACCGGTAGAAATTGCTCCGCTGTATGTCACTTTAGCGGCTGAAGAGAATAGCTATACATCCGGTCAGGTATGGTGTTCTGACGGGGGGACCGGAACCCTCTGACGTCTATGTTCGCTGAGTCGAAACGTCTGCGGGGGAAAACCAGCGCGGACAATACTGTATAAGGGCAGGGGGCGGCATGTACCGCTCCCTGAATATTAACCAATGACAGCGATGCCAAGACGTTCCAGGATCAACGATGCCTGGTAGCTGTCCAGTTTAACGCCTTGCAAATCAACACCCCGGACATCGAGATCGCCCAGTTCTGAATTGGTCAAATCACAGTGCGTAAAGTTTGCTGCCCGCCAGTCGAACGATGAAAACTCGCCGCCAGAGAGGTCCGATCCACTGAACGTTGCGCCAAGTACCTGAGTACCCATCCAGCGGTTTTCCCACAGCTCGCACTTTTCCAGTACGACTTTTGAAAAGTTGGCGTAGCTTAAGTTGGTATTGGTGATATAGGCGCTACAAAACCAGGTGCGTGTGGTAATCATATTCATAAAGCTTGCGCCGCGAAAATCTGAACCTTGTGCGCGGCAGTGGCGAATTTCGATTCCCAGCGCACTCACATTTCTGAAATCCGCCATGGAGAGATCGCAACTTTTGAAAATGGCATCTTTCAGGATAGCGCGGCTAAAATTACACCCTTTCTGGCTCTCTCGATCATAAAATTGGCAGCCAATAAACTCAGTACCGCTAAGGTCGGCACCCGAAAAATCACAGTTGAAAAATGTGCTATTTTCGACTTTCTCACCGGTGAACCTGTTTCTGTCAATTTTTTCGCCAACTAACGCCAGAGTCATCATGATTAACCTGTTTTTTTATACAGTGATTGCAACATGGTAAACTGTTTTGACCCTCGCGTCCAACGTCTGCTCCTGTACGCTAAATTTGGTGTTTCTTGAGTAACGCACGGAGCTGATGGTAGGTCAGACCTAATAATTCAGCGGCTTTTTTCTGATTAAATTTCGCTTGCTGTAAGCTGGTTTGCAAAAATTCCTTCTCCTGCTGCTGTTGGAATTCACGCAGATCCAGCGGTAAGGCTACTGATGTGTGTCTGGTTTCTTGCACCAGCGGCGGTGTGGTGTGACGCCTGAACGGGTCAATCACAATCTCATTCAGCGGGTAATCGCTGGTCCCGTGTCGGTAAACTGAACGCTCCACGACGTTTTTCAGCTCACGAATATTGCCCGGCCAACGGTAGTGGAGGAGCGTTTCTTTGGCCTCGTCGGTGAACCCTGGAAACAACGGTAACCCGATCTCACGGCACATCTGAATGGCAAAATGTTCAGCCATTAACATGATATCGCTTTGACGTTCGCGTAACGGTGGGAGTTGCACCACATCAAAAGCCAGACGATCCAGCAGGTCGGCGCGGAACGTGCCTTCACTCACCATGCGCGGCAGGTCGGCATTGGTTGCACAAACCAGTCGTACGTTGACCTGCAGCGGCTGGCTACCGCCTACGCGTTCCAGCTCTCCGTACTCAATAACGCGCAGCAGTTTTTCCTGTACCAGCATCGGGGCGGTCGCCAGTTCATCAAGAAACAGCGTGCCGCCATCGGCGCGCTCGAAACGACCCGGATGACGTTTCTGTGCGCCAGTAAAGGCGCCAGCTTCGTGACCGAAGAGTTCAGAATCGAGTAAATTTTCGTTGAGCGCCGCGCAGTTAAGTGAAATAAACGGGCCTTGCCAGCGGGTGGAGAGATAGTGCAGGCGGTTGGCGATAAGCTCTTTCCCCGTACCGCGTTCCCCAATGACCAGCACAGGTTTATCCAGCGGCGCGAGATGAGAAACCTGCTCCAGAACTTCAATAAAGCTGTTCGCTTCGCCCAGAAGATTATCTTTGTATCCTGCCATGATGAAATTCACCATTTGTTAGTGTTATTCACCAATTTACCCTATTTATCCCGGCAGGTAAAATTGGATATTTTCAAATAATTCAATGAATTAAAAAGTTGGCATGCGAAGTGCATTAGAACAGCAGCAGGGCATTGCCCGATATCAGAACAGTAAGTGAGGATTACATTATGGGTATTTTTTCTCGTTTTGCCGACATCGTGAACGCCAACATTAATGCGTTGCTGGAAAAGGCTGAAGATCCGCAGAAGCTGGTGCGGTTGATGATCCAGGAAATGGAAGACACGCTGGTTGAGGTGCGCTCCAACTCCGCACGCGCTCTGGCAGAAAAGAAACAGTTATCGCGTCGTATCGAACAGGCCAGCGCCCAACAGGCAGAGTGGCAGGAAAAAGCAGAGCTGGCGCTGCGTAAAGAAAAAGAAGATTTGGCGCGTTCTGCGTTAATCGAAAAACAGAAACTGACTGATCTGATTGCCTCGCTGGAGCATGAGGTGACGCTGGTTGACGATACGCTGGCGCGTATGAAAAAAGAGATCGGTGAGCTGGAAAACAAACTTAGTGAAACCCGTGCTCGTCAGCAGGCGTTGATGCTGCGCCACCAGGCGGCGAGTTCTTCCCGTGATGTTCGTCGTCAACTGGACAGCGGCAAACTGGATGAAGCGATGGCGCGCTTTGAATCTTTTGAGCGCCGTATCGATCAAATGGAAGCTGAAGCTGAAAGCCATAACTTCGGTAAGCAGAAGTCTCTGGATCAGCAATTTGCTGACCTGAAAGCAGATGATGAAATCAGCGAGCAGTTGGCGCAATTGAAAGCCAAAATGCAGCAAGACAAGCAATAATAATATCTGGCGGTGCCCGAACGCGCCGCCGTTCATCACCTGTAAGGAGTACTCATGAGCGCGCTATTTCTGGCCATCCCGTTAACCATCTTTGTGCTTTTCGTCTTACCGATTTGGCTCTGGCTGCATTACAGCAATCGTTCCAGTCGCGGCGAGCTGGCGCAAAGTGAACAACAGCGTCTGGTAGAACTTAACCAGGATGCACAGAGGATGCGTGAGCGCATTCAAGCGCTGGAAGATATCCTTGATGCTGAACATCCAAACTGGAGGGACCGCTAATGGGGGGCGTTAATCTGAATAAAAAACTGTGGCGTATACCGCAGCAGGGCATGGTGAAAGGGGTTTGCGCGGGTATTGCGCATTATCTCGATGTTCCTGTGAAACTGGTGCGGATCCTGGTGGTACTGTCCATCTTTTTTGGTCTGGCCTTTTTCACCTTTGTCGCCTACATCGTACTGACGTTTGTGTTGGATCCGATGCCGGACAACGTGGTTTCCGGAGAACAGCAGCCATCAAGCGGTGAGCTGTTGGATGCTGTCGATCGTGAGCTGGCTGCAAGTGAAAAGCGTTTGCGTGAGATGGAGCGTTATGTGACATCTGATACCTTCACATTACGCAGCCGCTTCCGCCAATTGTGAGGTTAAAAATGAATAATCGCTGGCAACGTGCCGGGCAAAAGGTAAAGCCGGGCTTTAAAATAGCAGGTAAGCTGGTGCTGCTGACTGCGCTGCGCTATGGCCCGGCAGGGGTAGCAGGGTGGGCGGTGAAGTCCGTGGCCCGACGTCCGCTAAAAATGTTGCTGGCGTTAGTACTTGAACCTTTGTTGAGCCGGGCAGCGACAAAATTGTCGAAACGCTATTCAGGTAATCAACCCTGATATCCGAAACAACAAAAGCAAGCAACAATTAATCAACATTCCCTCAGTTAATTTGCGGCAGCTCACAAATACGATTTTTTGGCTGCCAAAATTCTTTTATAACCCCCCTCCAGGCCACCTCAGCTGATTGACAGCTTATTTCCGGCAGAGTAGTCTCTTGCGTCATGGGACCGCTACCACGAGAAATGAAGGTGAACCAAAAAATCCAAAAATGTCTGAGTGAAGTCTATGGAGACACATTTTCTTCACTTCACTATGAAGCGCTGGTTGCACGTTTAGAAAAAGCACGAAAATTAATT
The DNA here is from genome assembly GCF_005281025.1 of Citrobacter sp. wls714. Lineage (NCBI taxonomy): Bacteria > Pseudomonadati > Pseudomonadota > Gammaproteobacteria > Enterobacterales > Enterobacteriaceae > Citrobacter > Citrobacter sp. wls714. Next base: position 62,195 of record NZ_SZWZ01000089.1, read on the forward strand.
AAAAAAAACCGTAAAGCGCATTGGGATGAGGGCGATGTCGTTCTGATCACTTACGCCGATCAATTTTACGCGGAAGATAAAAAACCGCTGCCAACGTTTAATCAGTTTTATAATGAATGGCTTAAGTCGATATTTTCTCATGTGCACCTGTTGCCATTTTATCCGTGGTCATCGGATGATGGTTTTTCAGTAATTAATTACTATCAGGTTGCCGAAGAAACCGGTGACTGGAATGATATTAAGCAATTAGCTGAATCCAGTCGACTGATGTTTGATTTTGTTTGTAACCATATGTCAGCTAAAAGCGAATGGTTTAATAACTATTTGCAACAGCTTGACGGTTATGAAGATTTCTTTATTGCGATGGATCCTGATACGGACCTGAGCAACGTCACGCGCCCGCGCGCATTACCGTTACTGACCCCGTTTACGTTGAAAGATAATACAGTGCGTCATCTCTGGACGACGTTCAGCGACGACCAGATCGATCTCAACTATGCCAATCCATTAGTATTACTGGCGATGATCGATGTACTACTGAGTTACCTGGAGCAGGGCGCTGATTATGTCCGCCTGGATGCGGTTGGTTTTATGTGGAAAGAGCCAGGGACAACCTGTATTCACCTGGAAAAAACGCATCAGCTTATCAAACTGTTCCGCGCTATTGCTGACTGCGCGGCACCTGGTACAGCGATCATTACTGAAACGAACGTTCCGCATAAGGATAACATTTCCTATTACGGTAATGGCCGCGATGAGGCTCACATGGTGTACCAGTTCTCGCTGCCGCCGCTGGTGCTGCATGCGGTACAACGCCAGGATACAACGACATTGTGTCAGTGGGCGCAATCACTGGAACTGCCATCGACTGAGACCACATGGTTTAATTTCCTCGCATCGCATGACGGAATAGGCCTCAACCCGTTACGGGGCCTGTTACCTGAAGATGAAATCATGCGACTGGTGACGGAATTACAACAAGAAGGCGCCCTGGTTAACTGGAAGAATAATCCTGATGGTAGTCGAAGTCCGTATGAAATTAACGTCACGTATATGGATGCGTTAACGCCGGTTAATAGCAGTAATACTGAAAGATTTGCCCGCTTTATTCTCGCCCATGCCATTTTGCTGAGTTTTCCAGGCGTACCGGCGATTTACATCCAAAGTATCCTCGGGTCACGTAATGACTATAAAGGTGTGGAGGAACTGGGTTATAACCGGGCGATCAACCGTAAAAAATATCATATCAGACAAATAGAAACGGAACTGGCTGATGAAACCTGTTTGCGTCATGCCGTTTACCATGAGTTATCCCGATTGATTGTTCTACGACGTAATAATAAAGCATTCCATCCTGATAGTAATTTTAAGATTAACAGTGTTACACCGGCCGTTATGCAAATTAAGCGTACGGCAGAGATAGGCGAAGAAATTACCGGTTTATTTAATGTCAGCGGTCAGACACAAACCATTAATATTGATATTGAAAATGGATTTGATTTGATTAGCGAAGAAAGTATTTCGGGTAAGGAATTAACACTACACGCCTGGCAGGTTATGTGGGTTAAGAAATAAAAAGGAACATTTCATGCTTAAAGCTAAAATTGTGCTGATTTCAGCACTGGTGTCCTGCGCCCTGGTTTCTGGGTGTAAGGATGATAAAAAATCCTCTGTCGCAATTGAATTTATGCACTCTTCTGTAGAGCAGGAGCGGCAGGCGGTTATTGCCAAACTGATTGAGCGCTTTGAAAAAGAGAACCCCGGTATCAGCGTCAAACAGGTTCCTGTTGAAGAGGATGCTTACAACACCAAAGTGATTACCCTCGCGCGTAGCGGTTCACTTCCGGAAGTTATTGAAACCAGCCATGACTACGCGAAAGTCATGGACAAAGAATCGCTTATCGATCGTAAAGCGGTGGCGCAGGTCATTAACGGTGTAGGTGAAGACGCGTTTTATGATGGCGTACTGCGTATTGTACGTACCGAAGATGGCTCTGCATGGACCGGGGTTCCGGTCAGCGCCTGGATTGGCGGGGTCTGGTATCGCAAAGATGTACTGGCAAAAGCAGGCCTTGAAGAACCGAAAGACTGGCAGCAACTGCTCGACGTGGCGCAAAAGCTAAACAATCCTGCCAGCAAAAAATATGGTATTGCGCTCCCTACGGCGGAAAGCGTATTGACCGAACAGTCCTTCTCCCAGTTCGCGCTTTCTAACCAGGCTAACGTTTTCGATGCGCAGGGAAAGATAACCCTTGATACGCCAGAGATGGCGCAGGCGCTGGAATACTATCGCTCGCTTGCGGCAAACACGATGCCGGGTTCTAACGACATCATGGAGGTCAAAGACGCTTTCATGAACGGCACTGCACCAATGGCTATTTATTCCACCTATATCCTCCCGGCGGTGATTAAGGAGGGGGATCCTCAAAATGTTGGCTTTATGGTACCGACGGAAAAAACCTCTGCTGTATATGGCATGTTGACGTCGCTGACCATAACCGCAGGACAAAAAACCGAAGAGACAGAAGCCGCAGAAAAATTTGTCACCTTTATGGAGCAGGCCGACAACATTGCTGACTGGGTAATGATGTCCCCAGGCGCCGCGCTCCCGGTTAATAAAGCGGTGGTGAACACCTCAACGTGGAAAGATAACGCCGTCATTAAAGCGCTGGGTGAGTTACCCAATCAGCTGATTGCCGAACTGCCGAATATTCAGGTCTTCGGCGCAGTCGGCGATAAGAACTTTACCCGCATGGGTGACGTTACGGGTTCCGGCGTCATAAGCACCATGGTGCACAACGTCACGGTAGGAAAAGCTGACCTTTCAACGACGATGAAGGCCAGCCAGACCAAACTGGATGACCTTGTTGAACAGCGCTAATGGGGAAATGGAAAGCCGTGATGAATAAGTTCTTTTCAGGTCGATCGGATATGCCATTTGCCATGCTGCTGCTGGCGCCCAGTTTGCTCTTGCTGGGTGGTTTAGTTGCGTGGCCGATGATATCTAACATCGAAATCAGCTTTATGCGTCTGCCGCTCAATCCGCAAATTGAGTCAACATTTGTCGGCCTGAGTAACTATATCCGTATCTTAACCGATCCCGGATTCTGGCATTCGCTGTGGATGACGGTCTGGTATACCGCGCTGGTTGTTGCCGGGAGCACGGTGCTGGGGCTGGGAGTGGCGATGTTTTTTAACCGTGAGTTTCGTCTGCGGAAAACGGCGCGCTCACTGGTGATCCTCTCTTACGTAACGCCATCTATTTCGCTGGTGTTTGCCTGGAAATACATGTTCAACAACGGCTACGGCATTGTGAACTATCTCGGCGTGGATCTGCTGCATCTGTTTGAGCAGGCGCCGTTATGGTTCGACAATCCAGGCAGCAGCTTCGCACTGGTCGTGCTGTTCGCCATCTGGCGCTACTTTCCGTATGCCTTTATCTCGTTTCTGGCGATTTTACAGACTATTGATAAATCGCTGTATGAAGCGGCGGAAATGGATGGCGCGAACGCCTGGCAACGGTTTCGTATCGTCACGCTGCCAGCGATCATGCCGGTGCTGGCGACCGTAGTCACGCTGCGTACGATCTGGATGTTCTATATGTTCGCCGATGTTTATCTGCTGACCACTAAAGTCGATATTCTCGGGGTCTATCTCTATAAAACAGCGTTTGCATTTAATGACTTAGGCAAAGCGGCCGCTATTTCTGTCGTCCTCTTCGTCATCATTTTCGCTGTTATCCTGCTGACCAGAAAACGGGTGAACCTCAATGGCAACAAATAAACGCACGCTTGGCCGCATCGGCTTTTACTGTGGATTAATTGTCTTCCTGGGCATCACGTTATTTCCGTTTTTTGTGATGCTGATGACCTCATTCAAAAGCGCAAAAGAGGCGATCTCGCTGCATCCCACGCTGTTACCTCAGCAATGGACGCTGGAACATTACATCGACATTTTTAACCCGATGATCTTCCCGTTTGTTGACTACTTCCGTAATAGCCTGGTGGTATCGGTCACGTCATCGGTGGTGGCGGTGTTTCTCGGCGTGCTTGGGGCGTATGCGCTTTCCCGTCTGCGTTTTAAGGGACGGATGACCATCAATGCCAGTTTTTACACGGTGTACATGTTTTCGGGGATTTTGCTAGTGGTGCCGCTTTTCAAAATCATTACGGCCCTCGGCATTTATGACACCGAAATGGCGTTGATTATCACCATGGTGACCCAAACGCTGCCGACAGCCGTGTTTATGCTGAAAAGCTACTTCGACACCATTCCGGATGAGATAGAAGAAGCCGCGATGATGGATGGATTAAATCGTCTGCAAATTATCTTTCGCATCACCGTGCCGTTGGCCATGTCTGGTCTGGTTTCGGTCTTTGTGTACTGCTTTATGGTTGCGTGGAATGACTATCTGTTCGCCTCGATTTTCCTCTCCAGCGCCAGCAATTTTACCTTACCGGTCGGTCTGAACGCGCTGTTCAGTACGCCTGACTATATCTGGGGACGCATGATGGCCGCATCGTTAGTCACCGCATTGCCGGTGGTCATTATGTATGCGCTTTCCGAACGTTTTATTAAGAGTGGTTTGACCGCAGGCGGCGTGAAAGGCTAAGCGGCCAGTTTAATTAAGGAGTTGTAAATGAAGAAGTTAGTTGCCACCGAACCGCGTGTTGCAGCGCTGGTGGAATATGAAGACAGAGCAGTTTCCGCCAACGAAGTGAAAGTCCGCGTACGTTTTGGCGCACCGAAACATGGCACCGAAGTGGTCGATTTTCGCGCAGCCAGTCCGTTTATTGATGAAGATTTTAACAGCGAATGGCAAATGTTTATGCCGCGTCCGGAAGGGGCGCCGCGCGGAATTGAGTTCGGTAAGTTCCAGCTTGGCAACATGGTGGTGGGCGATGTCATTGAGTGTGGTAGTGATGTGACCGATTACGCCGTCGGCGATTCTGTATGCGGCTACGGCCCACTGGCAGAAACGGTAATCTTTAACGCCGTAAACAACTACAAACTGCGCAAAATGCCAGAAGGTAGTTCGTGGAAAAATGCCGTGTGCTATGACCCTGCACAGTTCGCCATGAGCGGTGTGCGCGATGCCAATGTGCGCGTCGGCGACTTTGTTGTCATCGTCGGATTAGGGGCAATTGGCCAGATCGCCGTACAACTGGCTAAGAAAGCGGGTGCGTCAGTGGTTATTGGCGTGGATCCGATTGCCCATCGTTGTGATATCGCGCGTCGCCATGGGGCTGATTTCTGTCTGGATCCGATTGGCACCGACGTGGGCATGGAAATTAAAAAGCTGACCGGCAAACAGGGCGCGGATGTGATTATCGAAACCAGCGGCTATGCAGATGCGTTGCAATCGGCGCTACGCGGTCTGGCCTATGGCGGAACCATCTCCTATGTCGCCTTCGCAAAACCTTTTGCTGAAGGGTTTAACCTGGGCCGTGAAGCGCACTTCAACAACGCCAAAATCGTCTTCTCCCGCGCCTGCAGTGAACCAAATCCAGATTATCCGCGCTGGAGCCGCAAGCGCATTGAGGAGACCTGCTGGGAACTGTTGATGAACGGTTATCTGAACTGTGAAGAGCTTATCGATCCGGTAGTCACCTTCGCCAGCAGCCCGGAAAGCTATATGCAGTATGTCGATCGCCATCCGGAACAGAGCATCAAAATGGGCGTGACGTTTTAATTAAGGAATACAGAAAATGAAAATCGGAACACAGAATCAGGCTTTTTTCCCGGAAAATATTCTCGAGAAATTCCGTTACATCAAAGAGATGGGTTTTGATGGTTTTGAAATTGACGGCAAATTGCTGGTCAACAATCTTGAGGAAGTGAAAGCGGCGATCAAAGAAACGGGTCTGCCTGTTACCACCGCCTGCGGAGGGTATGACGGTTGGATCGGTGATTTTATCGAAGAACGTCGTTTGAATGGTTTACAGCAGATTACCCGTATTCTTGAAGCGCTGGCCGAAGTCGGCGGGCAAGGTATTATTGTTCCTGCCGCCTGGGGCATGTTTACCTTCCGTCTACCGCCGATGACCTCTCCGCGTAGCCTGGAAGGCGATCGCAAAGCCGTCAGTGAATCATTGATTTATCTCGATAAAGTTGCCGAGCGTACGGGGACGGTGGTGTACCTCGAGCCGCTCAACCGCTATCAGGATCATATGATCAACACCCTGGCGGATGCCCGTCGCTATATCGTGGAAAACAACCTGAAGCATGTGCAAATCATTGGTGATTTTTACCATATGAATATCGAAGAAGACGATATGGCGCAGGCGCTGCACGATAATCGCGATCTGCTGGGTCACGTGCATATTGCGGATAACCATCGTTATCAGCCGGGGAGCGGTACGCTGGATTTCTCTGCGCTATTTGACCAACTGCGTGAAGATAATTATCAGGGCTATGTAGTGTATGAAGGGCGCGTACGGGCGGAGAACCTGCCGGAAGCATACCGTCAGTCGCTGGCCTGGCTGCGTACCTGCTAAGAGGATTTCCGTGAAAAGTGCACTGACAAGCGCTCCGCTACGTGTCGCCATTATCGGCGCCGGGCAGGTAGCGGATAAAGTTCATGCTTCGTACTACTGCACCCGCAACGATCTGGAACTGGTGGCTGTCTGTGACAGCCGCCTGTCACAGGCGCAGGTGCTGGCAGAGAAATACGGTAATCCGCAGGTTTGGGACGATCCTCAGACGATGTTACGCGAGGCTAAGCCAGATATCGTCAGCATCTGTTCGCCCAATCGTTTTCATTATGAACACACCATGTTGGCGCTGAACGCTGGCTGCCATGTGATGTGCGAAAAGCCCCCAGCCATGACGCCAGACGAGGCGCTGGAGATGTGTCAAACGGCGCGGCGGATGGGGAAGGTACTGGCTTACGATTTTCATCATCGTTTCGCACTGGATACACAATTGCTTCGCGAACAGGTAATGAGCGGCGTGCTGGGTGAAATCTATGTCACTAATGTCCGCGCCTTGCGCCGCTGCGGCGTACCCGGCTGGGGTGTTTTTACCAACAAGGAACTGCAGGGCGGCGGGCCGCTGATTGATATCGGTATCCATATGCTTGATGCCGCGATGTATGTGTTGGGCTTCCCGGCGGTAAAGCGCGTTAACGCGCACAGCTATCAACGTATTGGTACGCGTAAGAACAGCGGCCAGTTTGGGGAATGGGATCCCGCGACGTACACCGTTGAGGATTCTCTGTTCGGCACGATCGAATTTCATAACGGCGGGATCCTGCGCCTTGAGACCTCTTTCGCGCTGAATATTCCTGAACAATCGATTATGAACGTCAATTTCTGTGGCGATCTTGCCGGGGCGACCTTATTTCCGGCGCAGGTCTATACCGATCGTGACGGAACGCTGGATGTGCTGTTCCAGCGCGAAATAGCCGATGACAATCGTCACTTTCGCAGCATGGAGTCTTTCGTAAATCACGTACAGGGCGAGCCTGTCGCTATTGCGGACGCAGAGCAGGGCGTCGTTATTCAACAACTGGTTGCCGCACTGTATGAATCGGCTGAAACAGGAACATATGTAGACTTATGACGAAGCCAGTAATGCTAACCGAACCGGCTTTTTGCCCACACAGTCTGAATAAATTCGCTTCACTCATGACGACCGGCAACGGTTATATGGGAATTCGCGCCAGCCATGAAGAAGCCTACACTTTACAGACTCGCGGCATGTATATTGCGGGACTGTATCATCGGGCAGGGAAAGGCGAAATTAATGAGCTGGTTAATTTGCCGGATGTCGTGGGCGTGGAGATTACGCTTAATGGCGAGATTTTCTCGCTAACCAGCGGCGTGATTGAGAGCTGGCACCGAGAACTGGATTTTACCAGCGGTGAATTACGCCGTGCCCTGGTCTGGCGAGCGCCTGGCGGTGCACGTTTCGCTATTGAGAGTCGGCGGTTTGTCTCGGCGCAACAACTGCCGCTGTTTGCTATGGAAGTTGCTGTTACCCCATTGGGTGGTGATGCCTTCATTGGCATCTCAACCGGGATTGATGCCACGCTCACCAATCACGGACGTCAGCATCTGGATGAAACGCAGGTCCGGATATTTGGTCAGCATCTTCTGCAAGGCATTTACACCACCCAGGACAATCGCAACGATATCGCGATCACGACGTTTTGCGACGTAGACGGTGCGGCGCAGCGCTGCTTCACCGCGAAAGAACGTCGGTTGTTACAACACAATAGCGTGCAGGCGAAAACCGGACAACGCGTTACGCTGACGAAAATTAGCTGGATCGACTGGGCGAGCGAGCGCAGCCTGTCGCTGGAAACCTGGGGACGCCAGTCGCTGCGTAATCTGGAAGCGTGCGCCCAGCAGGGATATGACGCGCTGCTGGCGGAATCGACCGCCAACTGGCATGCCTGGTGGCAAAGCCATCGTGTTCAGGTCACCAGTAATGATATGAGCGATCAGCGAGCGCTGGATTATGCGCTCTATCATTTGCGTGTAATGACGCCAGATCACGATGAGCGCAGCAGTATTGCGGCGAAAGGTCTGACGGGAGAAGGGTATAAAGGCCACGTTTTCTGGGATACCGAGGTCTTTCTGTTACCGTTCCATCTCTTCACCGAGCCGAAAACCGCAAGAAGTTTATTGCGTTACCGCTGGCATAATTTGTCGGGCGCGCGTGAGAAAGCCCGCCGCAACGGTTGGCAGGGGGCGCTGTTTCCCTGGGAGAGCGCGCGCAGCGGTGAGGAGGAGACGCCTGAATTCGCGGCGATCAACATCCGTACCGGGCTGCGGCAGAAAGTGGCCTCCGCACAGGCTGAGCATCATCTCGTGGCGGATATTGCCTGGGCGGTGATCAATTACTGGCATGCCACCGGGGATATGAACTTTATGTCCCGTGAAGGTATAACGCTGCTTCTGGACACAGCAAAGTTCTGGATCAGCAGAGCCGTCATGGTTAATGACCGTTTAGAGATCCACGATGTTATTGGCCCGGATGAATACACCGAGCATGTAAACAATAATGCGTTCACCAACTACATGGCCTGGTACAACGTGGAGCAGGCGTTGGATTTTGCGCGTCGCCTGGGCTGTAACGATGAGATCTTTATTCATCGTGCTGAGCATTTTTTACGCCATCTCTGGCGTCCGGAAGCGTTGTCCGATGGTGTGTTACCTCAGGATGACACCTTCCTGAGCAAACCGGTTATCGATCTGTCCAGTTACAAAGCGAAAGCGGGCAAGCAGACGATTTTGCTCGATTACTCCCGCGCAGAGGTCAATGAGATGCAAATTCTCAAACAGGCCGATGTGGTGATGCTGACCTATATGCTGCCGGAGCAATTTACCCCGCAAATCTGTCTGGCGAACCTGCGGTTTTACGAGCCGCGCACCATTCATGACTCGTCTTTGAGTAAGGCTATCCATGGGATTGTGGCTGCGCGTTGTGGTGATTCAGAGCAGGGATATCGCTTCTGGCGTGAAGGATCGCTTATCGATCTCGGAGACGATCCACATAGCTGTGATGACGGTATTCACGCAGCGGCGACGGGGGCCATCTGGCTGGGTGCAATCCAGGGATTTGCCGGAGTGAATGTTCGCCACGGGGAGTTACATCTTACCCCTGTATTACCTGAGCATTGGCAAACTCTGTCTTTCCCACTGCGTTGGCAGGGCGTTGATATGCAGGTCACTATCAATAAAGCTGAAATCCGCATTAGCACCACTGAGCGTATTACCTTGTGGGTTAATGGCGAAAAGATCGCCGTCCAGGGGGCGTCAGCGATTACTTATGACGGTGTTATTACGTCTATTTATGGGACCGCTACCACAAAAAGGGATGATGAATGATACTCAAACCACAGGCCATCATTTTTGATTTGGACGGCGTGATTACCGATACCGCACATTTGCATTTTCTGGCATGGCGGCAGGTAGCCAACGAAGTAGGGATTGCGATCGACGAAGCATTTAATGACAGCCTGAAAGGGATTAGTCGCAGCGAATCACTGCAGCGTATTTTGCACCACGGCGGGAAGGCGGGGGAGTTTACTCCGGAGACTTGCGCACAATTGGCTGAGAGAAAGAACCGGCTGTACGTCCATTCTTTGCGCCAGTTAACGGTCGACTCAGTATTGCCTGGGATTCGCGAACTGTTAATGACGTTACGGGAAGAGCGGATTCCGGTTGGGTTGGCCTCAGTGTCGCTCAATGCGCCCACTATTTTACAGGCGCTTGATATTCGCGCTTGTTTTGACTTTTGTGCGGATGCAGCGCTGATAACCCATTCAAAACCGGATCCGGAAATATTTCTGGCGGCCTGTGCGGGGCTTGGCGTTGACCCGCAGCAGTGCATTGGCATAGAAGATGCACAAGCGGGCGTTGATGCGATCAACGCCTGCGGCATGCTCTCCGTTGGCATCGGTACGGGGCTGAACGGGGCAAGCTTGCAGCTTCCTTCAACCGAATTTTTGACGTGGCCGTGCTTATCGGCTTTCTGGCAACACGACAAGTAAAGGATTCAACATGGCACAGCTTTCGTTGCAGCATATTCAAAAAATTTACGACAACCAGGTGCACGTCGTTAAAGACTTCAATCTGGAAATTGAAGACAAAGAGTTTATTGTTTTTGTTGGGCCTTCCGGTTGCGGGAAGTCAACGACGTTGCGCATGATCGCCGGCCTGGAAGAGATCAGCGGCGGCGATCTGCTGATTGACGGTAAACGGATGAATGATGTGCCGGCGAAATCGCGCAATATTGCGATGGTTTTTCAGAACTACGCGTTGTACCCGCACATGACCGTCTATGACAATATGGCGTTTGGCCTGAAGATGCAGAAAATTGCACCGGCGGTGATCGAGGAGCGCGTGAACTGGGCGGCGCAAATCCTTGGCCTGCGCGATTATCTGCAGCGTAAACCTGGCGCGTTATCTGGCGGTCAGCGTCAGCGCGTGGCGCTGGGTCGTGCGATTGTTCGTGAGGCTGGGGTCTTCCTGATGGATGAGCCTTTATCGAATCTCGATGCCAAACTTCGCGTGCAGATGCGGGCAGAAATTAGCAAACTGCATCAGAAACTGAATACCACCATGATATATGTTACCCATGATCAAACCGAAGCCATGACTATGGCAACGCGTATTGTGATTATGAAGGATGGCATTGTTCAACAGGTTGGCGCACCAAAAACGGTGTATAACCACCCGGCAAATATGTTCGTCGCCGGATTTATTGGTTCACCGGCCATGAATTTTATTCGTGGCGCGATTGATGGTAATAAATTTGTTACCGAAACGCTGAAGTTAACCATTCCCGAAAATAAATTAGCACAATTAAAAGCGCAGGGTTATGAGCATCAGGCCGTTATACTGGGTATTCGTCCTGAAGATATACATCCGCAGCTTAATAATGAAAATAATGTATCGGCAAAAATTAGTGTGGCAGAACTAACTGGCGCTGAGTTTATGCTTTATACCGTTATTGGGGGGCATGAGTTGGTGGTACGTGCCGGGGCAGTGAATGATTATCACGCAGGAGAAAATATCACTATTCATTTTGATATGGCGAAATGCCATTTCTTTGATGCTGAAACTGAAGTGGCTATTCAATAAAACTCCGGGGGGATACCCCCCAAACCTTGGGGCATTTTTGCGAGTATTTTAACAAGGAATAATAATGAAAACCCTACTGTCCGCTACTGCGCTGATGATGAGCGCAGGAGTGGCCTGCGCGCAGGCCGCTGAAAAGAATGACTGGCACTTTAATATTGGTGCCATGTACGAAATAGAAAACGTTGAAGGTCAGGGCGAAGATATGGATGGACTGGCTGAGCCGTCTGTCTATTTTAATGCGTCCAATGGGCCATGGAAAATATCTCTGGCCTATTATCAGGAAGGCCCGGTTGATTATAGCGAGGGTAAACGCGGTACCTGGTTTGATCGCCCGGAACTGGAAGTTCGCTATCAATTCCTCGAAAGCGAGGATGTTAATTTCGGATTGACCGGTGGTTTCCGTAATTACGGCTATCACTATGTTAATGAACCAGGAAAAGACACTGCCAATATGCAGCGCTGGAAAGTTCAGCCGGACTGGGATATTAAACTTACTGACGATTTGCGTTTTAGCGGCTGGTTGGCAATGTATCAATTCGTCAATGACTTGAGTACCACAGGTTACTCCGATAGTCGCGTTGAAAGCGAAACCGGTCTGAATTATACCTTCAACGATACGGTGGGCTTAACGGTCAACTATTATCTCGAACGCGGCTTTAATCTGGCGGAATCGCGTAATAATGGTGAGTTCTCAACCCAGGAAATTCGTGCTTACTTACCGTTATCTTTCGGCAATACCACCCTGACGCCGTACACCCGTATTGGACTTGATCGTTGGTCAAACTGGGACTGGCAGGATGATCCGGAACGCGAAGGGCATGATTTCAATCGTCTTGGTTTACTGTATGCCTATGATTTCCAGAATGGTTTATCAATGACCCTGGAATATGCCTATGAATGGGAAGATCATGACGAAGGTGAAAGCGACAGATTCCATTATGCGGGTATTGGTGTGAATTACGCATTCTAAAATGTGCAGGGGCATTGTTATGCCCCTGTTTTTACACCAGTGAGTCGGCTAACGATATTTGCGTGCTCACGGTGATGTTCTGCAATCCTTTCTCACCGGCAATCAGATTAAATAATAAATTACAGCTTTGTTCGCCGAGCTGCTGAGTTGGGACATCAATGCCTCCCGGCACGGGTGTCAGCATAAATGACAGCAGTTCATTACTGTAGCCTACAACGGCAAGCTGTTGCGGAATGGCGATATTTTTCTCAGCCGCCACGCGATATAAACTCATTAATTTTAAACTGTCGGTGGCAAATACTGCGTCGGGTAACGGTTGTTGACTCAGTAATTTCCGCGAAGCGAGCAGGGCTGTTTCATGAGTATAACCCCCATCAATAATCCACTCATCGCGTATTTGAATGTTATGTTCCTGAAGGCTGGCTTTATACCCATTGACGCGATCAATGGAAACATGAACGTCAAGCGGGGCATGTAAACAGGCAATATTACTGTGGCCGCTCTCAATAAGCGCATTTGTCAATGTAATGCTGTCGCGATAATTATCAGTGTCTACAGAATAGACATTGGCGTACTCACCTTCCACTTTACCAATAACCACGACCGGAACGTTGTATTTATCCAGTCTTGCAAAAAATGATTCATCAGCGGGAGAACTCAGCATAATGATGCCTTTGATCAATTTTTGCTTAATTTTACTCTCACATTTTTGTAAATCATCTTCGGTGCTTCGCGATGTCTGTAATATGACATCAAAACCAACTTCTTCGGCTTTGGCCGTAATAGCATGCAGCACTTCAGAGAAAAAGGGATTACCGGCGGTTGTTTTGGCAGAACGAGTCGATATCACCATTATTGCGTCAAAGCCGGAAGAGGTGAGTGCCCGAGCCAGTTTATTAGGCTGATACTGTAACTCATCAATCGCACGCAGCACTTTTTCCAGCGCTTCCGGCGAGATGTTGGTTTGCTTATTCAGCACGCGCGATACCGTAGATTTTGATACGCCAGCGGCTCGTGCAATATCATAAATGGTAGGAGACATAGATCCCAAGCTCCGTCCGAGAGTCAATGGCGGACATATTATGGAGTTCACTGCCGAATGACAACAATCACGGAATGCAGACAGAAAAATCAAAAGGCACACCGCACAATGTGTTACCTGAAGAGCAATGTGATCTGCTGGCGTGTGCGATGATAATGGAGTCGCAATATTTTCTTAAGAACTAGCGTATAGTGTTGTAGTGAAATCCAACTCTCGATCAGGAAGATATTATGTTTAAAAAAGGCGTATTAGCGTTGGCACTGGTCATTGGTATGCCGGTTTACGCTGCCGAACACTGGATTGATGTTCGTGTTCCTGAGCAATACCAACAGCAGCATATTCAGGGTGCCGTCAACATTCCGTTAAAAGAGATGAAGGCGCGTATCGCAACAGAAGTGCCTGATAAGACCGACACCGTGAAGCTGTATTGTAACTCCGGGCGTCAATCGGGACAGGCGAAGGATATGCTTGTTGAAATGGGCTACACGCAGGTGACGAATGAAGGTGGGATCAACCAGATCGCGCTGCCAAAAGTAGAGAAGAACTAAACCACCCGCATTTCTTCTGCAACAGGCGGCAGGAATAATGCCGTCTGACCCCGCTCAGGTAGTTGATAAATAAGAATTGCCCCCAATCTTTACTTCCTGTTTGTTATAATTTCTTCGGTTCCTTCAGCATAACGGGATGGCGATGAAGCGACTTAAAAATGAACTCAATTCGCTGGTTAATCGCGGTGTAGATCGACATTTGCGCCTGGCTGTCACCGGGCTTAGCCGTAGCGGTAAGACGGCGTTTATCACCGCAATGGTCAACCAGTTACTCAATATTCATGCCGGTGCGCGCTTGCCGTTGCTCAGCTGCGTGCGCGAAGAGCGTCTGCTCGGCGTTAAACGGGTTCCTCAACGTGATTTTGGCATTCCGCGCTTTACCTATGATGAGGGACTGGCTCAGCTGTATGGTTCTCCGCCAGCCTGGCCGACACCAACGCGCGGGGTGAGTGAGATTCGCCTGGCCCTGCGCTATAAGTCCAATGACTCTTTGCTGCGCCACTTCAAAGACACTTCCACGCTGTATCTGGAGATCGTTGATTATCCGGGCGAGTGGCTGCTCGATCTACCGATGCTGGCGCAGGATTACCTGAGCTGGTCGCGGCAAATGACCGGATTATTACAAGGTCAGCGGGGCGAATGGTCGACCAGATGGCGACAGCTCAGTCAAGGATTAGATCCGTTAGCGCCTGCCGATGAAAACCGTCTGGCGGAAATCGCCGCCGCGTGGACGGAGTATTTGCATCAGTGTAAACAGCAGGGGCTGCATTTTATTCAGCCAGGACGCTTTGTCCTGCCGGGAGATATGGCGGGTGCGCCTGCGCTGCAATTCTTCCCGTGGCCGAATGTTGAAGAATACGGTGAATCTAAGCTGGCGCAGGCGGACAAACACACCAACGCGGGCATGTTGCGCGAGCGGTTTAATTACTATTGCGAAAAGGTTGTGAAGGGCTTTTATAAGAATCACTTCCTGCGTTTTGATCGCCAGATTGTACTGGTGGATTGCCTGCAACCGCTCAACAGCGGGCCACAGGCGTTCAATGATATGCGTCTGGCGCTGACCCAATTGATGCAAAGCTTCCATTACGGGCAGCGTACGCTGTTTCGTCGGCTGTTCTCTCCGGTGATCGACAAACTGCTGTTTGCCGCTACCAAAGCCGACCATGTCACAGTCGATCAGCACGCCAATATGGTGTCGTTACTCCAGCAACTGATTCAGGATGCCTGGCAAAACGCCGCGTTCGAAGGTATTAGCATGGATTGCCTGGGCCTGGCATCGGTACAGGCAACCACCAGCGGCCTGATTGATGTGAAAGGCGAAAAGATCCCGGCGCTGCGTGGCAATCGCCTGAGCGATGGCGAACCGCTGACCGTCTATCCTGGTGAAGTGCCCGCGCGGCTGCCTGGACAGGCGTTCTGGGACAGCCAGGGGTTTCAGTTTGAGGCTTTTCGCCCGCAGGTGATGGATGTTGATAAACCCTTACCGCATATCCGTCTTGATGCCGCGCTGGAGTTTTTAATAGGAGATAAATTGCGATGAGCGAGCCGTTAAAACCGCGTATCGATTTCTCAGGTCCGCTGGACGTGGAACAAAACACGGCGTTTAAAGCGCAGCAAATGTTCAATGAAACGGAAGCGCAGACCTTTGCTCCGGCGACACTGGAGGAGTCTCTGGAAGACGAAGGTCAGGCAGAAGCGGTGATTGATGCTGCCTTACGCCCCAAACGCAGTCTGTGGCGTAAAATGGTGATGGGCGGGCTGGCGCTGTTTGGCGTGAGCGTTGTCGCACAGGGCGTACAGTGGACTATGAACGCCTGGCAGACTCAGGACTGGGTCGCGTTGGGAGGGTGCGCAGCGGGTGCGCTGATCGTCGGCGCGGGCGTGGGTTCAGTGGCGACCGAGTGGCGCAGGTTGTGGCGTTTGCGCCAGCGAGCTCATGAACGTGATGAAGCGCGAGACCTGCTTCACAGCCATGGAACCGGAAAAGGGCGCGCATTTTGTGAAAAGCTGGCGCAGCAGGCGGGTATCGATCAGTCGCATCCGGCTTTACAGCGCTGGTATGCCTCTATCCACGAAACGCAAAACGATCGTGAAGTCGTCAGCCTGTATGCCCATCTTGTGCAACCTGTGCTGGACGCGCAGGCGCGACGAGAGATCAGTCGTTCTGCGGCGGAGTCCACGCTGATGATTGCCGTCAGCCCGCTGGCGCTGGTGGATATGGCATTTATCGCCTGGCGCAATCTGCGGCTGATTAATCGTATCGCCTCGCTATATGGCATTGAGCTCGGGTATTACAGTCGTCTGCGTCTGTTCCGGCTGGTGCTGCTGAATATCGCCTTTGCCGGCGCCAGCGAATTGGTCCGCGAGGTTGGCATGGACTGGATGTCGCAAGATCTGGCGGCGCGCTTATCCACACGTGCTGCGCAGGGTATTGGTGCCGGGCTGTTAACGGCGCGTCTGGGTATTAAAGCGATGGAACTCTGCCGTCCGCTCCCGTGGATCGATGACGATAAACCACGCCTTGGGGATTTTCGCCGCCAGTTGATTGGTCAGGTCAAAGAGACCTTACAAAAGAACAAGTCTCCGCGTGAAAGTTAGCCAGAAGAGGGTGCCGATCGTATAACTTTACGCCGCGGCCCCCTATTTTCCGGCGTGCTGTCAATATTTGTTGACAGAGTTCTTCCTGCAAACCAAATACTGTCTTATCATTTAACACATAATCCCTTGTCCAGGTGAAGGTTCCTATGCGTTTGGAAGTCTTTTGTGAAGACCGACTTGGTCTGACCCGCGAATTGCTCGATTTACTGGTGCTGAGAAGCATTGATTTACGCGGTATCGAGATTGACCCCATCGGGCGTATTTACCTTAATTTTGCGGAACTGGAGTTCACCAACTTCAGTAGCCTGATGGCTGAAATCCGCCGTATTTCAGGGGTTACGGATGTACGTACCGTGCCCTGGATGCCTTCCGAACGTGAACATCTGGCACTGAGCGCGCTGCTTGAGGCATTGCCTGAACCCGTTCTTTCTCTGGATATGAAAAGCAAAATTGAGATGGCGAACCCTGCGAGCTGCCAGCTTTTTGCTCACACTCAGGAGCGGATGCGTAATCATACGGCCGCCCAGTTAATCAATGGCTTTAACTTCCAGCGCTGGCTCGAAAGCAATCCGCAGGATTCGCATAGCGAGCATGTCGTGATTAACGGACAGAATTTCCTGATGGAAATTACGCCAGTCCATTTGCAGGGTGAAAATCAGGAGCAAATGCTGACGGGAGCCGTCGTTATGCTGCGTTCCACCATCCGGATGGGGCGTCAGCTGCAAAATATGACCACGCAGGATCTGAGCGCGTTTAGCCAGATTATTGCCGTCAGCGCCAAAATGAAGCATGTCGTAGAACAGGCCCGTAAGTTGGCGACGCTGAGCGCACCCCTGCTAATCACCGGTAATACCGGTACGGGTAAGGATCTCTTTGCCCACGCCTGTCATCTGGCGAGCCCGCGCGCGGCGAAGCCGTATTTGGCGCTGAACTGTGCGTCGATCCCTGAAGACGCGGTCGAAAGCGAGCTGTTTGGTCACGCAGGGGAAGGTAAAAAAGGGTTCTTCGAGCAGGCTAACGGCGGCTCGGTGTTGCTGGATGAGATTGGCGAAATGTCGCCGAGCATGCAGACCAAATTGTTGCGTTTCCTCAATGACGGGACCTTCCGCCGGGTTGGCGAAGATCATGAAGTCCATGTCGACGTACGTGTGATTTGCGCCACGCAAAAGAACCTGGTGGAGCTGGTGCAGAAAGGACTGTTCCGTGAAGATCTGTATTATCGTCTGAATGTGCTGACCCTCAACCTGCCGCCGCTGCGCGATTGTCCGCAAGATATCATGCCGCTTACCGAACTGTTTGTGGCGCGTTTTGCCGACGAACAGGGCGTACCACGCCCGAAATTATCCGCCGATCTCAGCACGGTGTTAACCCGCTACGGCTGGCCGGGTAACGTGCGCCAGCTTAAAAATGCCATCTATCGGGCGTTGACCCAGTTGGAGGGGTATGAGCTGCGGCCACAGGATATTTTATTGCCGGATTACGATGCAGCAACGGTTGCGGTCGGAGAAGATGTGATGGAAGGCTCGCTGGATGAAATTACCAGCCGCTTTGAACGCTCGGTGCTGACGCAGCTGTATATGAACTATCCCAGCACGCGTAAACTGGCGAAAAGGCTTGGCGTTTCCCATACCGCAATAGCCAATAAACTGCGCGAGTATGGCCTGAGCCAGCAGAAAAAAAGCGAAGAGTAACGATGATAATGAAAATGCCTCCATCTGGAGGCATTTTTGTATGCAGACGCAGCTTAAGCTTTCAGTACGTCCAGCGCCGCATCATAGTCCGGCTCGTTGGTGATTTCATTAACTAACTGGCTGAAAACGACGTTGTCATTCTCATCGATAACGACCACGGCACGAGCGGCCAGGCCTTTCAGCGGGCCTTCAGCGATTTCAACGCCGTAGTTTTTCAGGAATTCTGCATTGCGCAGGGTGGACAGCGTGATAACGTTGCTCAGACCTTCCGCACCGCAAAAACGTGAGTGGGCAAATGGCAGGTCGGCTGAAATGCACAGTACGACGGTATTGTCGATTTCTGTCGCCAGTTGGTTAAACTTACGTACCGATGCCGCGCAAACGCCGGTATCGATGCTTGGGAAAATATTCAGTACTTTGCGCTTGCCTGCAAACTGGCCCAGCGTAACGTCAGACAGATCTTTAGCCACAAGGGTAAAAGCCTGAGCTTTGCTTCCTGCCTGAGGAATGGAGCCAGCGACTGCAACCGGGTTGCCCTGGAAATGAACGGTTTGTGACATGGTTATCTTCCTGTTTACATATAGTTAACGTCGAGGCTAGTTTATGCTATCAGCAGTTAACACGGCAAACGCTATTTGTGGATATCCGCTTCAGGGACTGCACTAAGGAAAACGAATGAGAACAGTAAAGGTATATGAGGAAGCCTGGCCGCTGCACACTCCCTTTGTTATTGCCCGTGGGAGCAGAACCGAAGCGCATGTGGTGGTTGTCGAAGTGGAAGAAAATGGCGTCACAGGCGTCGGAGAATGTACGCCTTATCCGCGCTACGGTGAAAGCGATGCCTCAGTGCTGGCGCAAATTATGAGTATTGCGCCACAACTGGAAAATGGACTGACGCGCGAAGAACTGCAAAAGCTGTTGCCAGCGGGAGCGGCGCGTAACGCGGTGGACTGTGCGTTGTGGGATCTGAGTGCGCGTCAACAGCAGCAGTCTCTGGCTGAACTGGTGGGTTGCGAACTGGCGGAGGTGGTGACGACAGCGCAAACGGTGGTGATTGGAACGCCGGAACAGATGGCGGCGAGCGCGGCAGCACTGTGGGAGAAGGGGGCGAGACTGCTGAAAGTCAAACTGGATGAGCGTTTAATCAGCGAACGGATGGTTGCCATTCGTGCGGCTGTGCCTGATGCCACGATCATTGTCGACGCCAACGAATCCTGGCGGGCAGAGGGGCTGGCCGCGCGCTGTCAGCTTCTGGCTGATTTAGGGGTTGCGATGCTGGAACAACCGCTCCCGGCGCAGGATGATGCCGCGCTGGAGAATTTTGTGCATCCGCTACCGATCTGCGCAGATGAAAGCTGCCACACCCGCAGCAGCCTGAAAGCGCTGCACGGGCGCTATGAAATGGTCAATATCAAACTGGATAAAACGGGTGGCCTGACCGAAGCGCTGGCGCTGGCCGTTGATGCTCGCGAACAAGGATTTGCGCTGATGCTGGGCTGCATGCTGTGTACATCCCGGGCGATTGGTGCGGCGTTACCCCTCACGCCGCAGGTCAGTTTTGCCGATCTCGATGGACCTACCTGGCTTGCCAGCGATGCGGAGACAGCCCTGCATTTTACGACCGGACAGCTTCATCTCTAGGGTGCCAACGCAGGAGATTGGACATGGCCAGCAGGTATTTCTCGCTCGCTTCATCGGATGAAATGGGCGGGAATTCGGCGGTGATACAGTGCAAGTTCAGATCGGCGCACCAGCTACCAAACGAGCCGGGCGTTTCATAACCTACGCTGGTAACCAGGGGCAACTCAAATGACTGCGCCAGCCACGCGCCCAATTCGCTGCGTCTGGGATCTTCAATACAGGCCAGCGGATCGTGGAAAGACACCACCCAGGCGGGATGAATCCGGTGAATAAGCTGACACAGCGCCTGGGTTTCCGGTTCTGACCCCGGATGCTCGCCGGTCAGCAATACCACGTCGCGTTCTTCTGCGCTACTGTTCCAGCGATACACCGTTTCACCCGCTTTCCAGTTTGCGGCAGGAAAGTTACGGTTAAGATCTACGCCGTTAGCATTTGCGCGTAGCCCAAGCTGGCAACCGTCGGGGTTCACCGCCAGCACAACATGATGACGACGCAGGGAAGGGTTAAGCGTACGCAATGCGCAGGAAAGGGTGACGACCGATGAGTTTTCATCACCGTGTGTACCTGCCAGTATCAGGCCGCTTTCACGATCGGCTGCCAGCGCAGGAAACCAGATTAGCGGTGCGCCTAACGATGAACGTCCGTAATGTTCGGTTCCTGGTGGAAATGCGCCGCGCTCGGCACGGGGACGGGTAGCGGTCATAGTCATCTCTGAATGCTCGAATAGTTACTCGCAGTGTTGTGCAAAATGTATGGATAATCAAATCGTTTTCACACACTTATCTTTTCAGGTGTAATATCACTTTCTTGTCGGAAGTTAATTGCATTTCCTGCTGGCGATACAAATAATTACACATTCACTTAGTAGCCGGAATTGAGGGTATTTTATGCAGCATTCTGTTTCAGTAACCTGTTGTGCGCTGTTGGTTAGCAGCATTTCCTTATCCTGGGCTGCTGATGTTCCCAGCGGAACGGTACTGGCAGAGAAACAAGAACTGGTGCGGCATATAAAAGATGAACCGGCGTCACTTGATCCGGCAAAGGCCGTCGGACTTCCTGAAATTCAGGTTATTCGTGATTTATTTGAAGGGTTGGTCAATCAGAATGAGAAGGGAGAAATTGTTCCTGGCGTCGCCACCCAGTGGAAAAGTAACGATAACCGCATCTGGACGTTTACGCTACGCGACAACGCGCAATGGTCCGATGGTACACCGGTAACGGCGCAGGATTTTGTCTACAGCTGGCAGCGTCTGGTTGATCCCAAAACACTATCACCGTTTGCGTGGTTTGCTGCGCTGGCGGGTATTAGCAATGCTCAGGCGATCATCGATGGCAAAGCAACGCCTGATAAGCTTGGCGTTAGCGCAGTCGATGCGCGTACATTGAAAGTTCAGCTGGATAAACCGCTCCCCTGGTTTGCCAACCTGACGGCAAGTTTTGCATTTTATCCGGTACAAAAAGCCAATGTCGAAAGTGGCAAAGAGTGGACCAAACCGGGGAATTTGATTGGTAACGGCGCCTATGTGCTCAAAGATCGCGTCGTAAATGAAAAACTGGTCGTTGTACCGAATACGCATTACTGGGACAACGGCAAAACGGTTCTGCAGAAAGTTACCTTCCTGCCCATTAATCAGGAATCGGCAGCCACCAAGCGCTACCTTGCGGGTGATATTGATATTACTGAATCCTTTCCGAAAAACATGTATCAGAAACTGTTGAAGGATATTCCGGGCCAGGTTTATACCCCGCCTCAGCTTGGCACTTACTATTATGCCTTCAATACCCAGAAGGGACCGACTGCCGATTCCCGCGTGCGCTTGGCGCTGAGTATGACGATCGATCGTCGTTTGATGGCGGAGAAAGTATTGGGTACCGGCGAGAAGCCCGCCTGGCATTTCACGCCGGATGTTACGGCAGGATTTGTACCTGAACCTTCGCCGTTTGAGCAAATGAGTCAGGAAGAGTTGAATGCTCAGGCGAAAACGCTGTTGCGTGCGGCAGGCTATGGTCCGCAGAAGCCGCTGAAACTGACGCTGCTGTACAACACCTCTGAAAACCACCAAAAGATTGCTATCGCTGTGGCTTCTATGTGGAAGAAGAATCTCGGCGTTGACGTAAAACTGCAGAATCAGGAGTGGAAAACCTATATCGACAGCCGTAATACCGGCAATTTTGATGTGATCCGCGCTTCCTGGGTGGGGGACTACAATGAGCCTTCGACGTTCCTGTCGCTATTAACATCGACCCATACGGGCAATATCTCCCGCTTTAATAATCCGGCATACGATAAAGTTTTAACTCAGGCTACGTTGGAAAATACCGAGAAGGCGCGGAATGCGGATTATAATACGGCAGAGAAAATTCTGATGGAACAGGCACCTATTGCGCCAATTTATCAGTATACCAACGGGCGGTTAATTAAACCGTGGCTGAAAGGGTACCCGATTACTAACCCGGAAGATGTCGCATACAGTCGCACAATGTATATTGTGAAGCACTGATTAATAAGTAGCTGGTTACCGGCATGGGCAAAGAGCGCCACTGCCGGGCAGCCCTGAGAATAAACAAAGGGTACGCGCTCCACTCAGCCAAGCCCGTTCTGATACATTCAGCAAGAGTGATGTCGTCGCCCTTATCCCTTCTTGCCGTATCTTCAACAGAATAACCTCGTCTGTATTAATGAATTACATGCATAGGTCAAATCAGAGATTACAGGCTAATCACGGCGGGGGTTCTGGCCTAATATGGTGTTTTAACATGACAGGGGCTTGGCCGTGGAATACTCAGTACTAAGTAACAACCGCAAAATGCCGATGGTTGGTTTTGGCGTTTTTAAGGTCACCGATAAAGAAGAGTGTAAGCAGTCGGTATTAAGCGCTATTCGTACCGGTTACCGCCTCATCGATACCGCAGCCGTGTACAGCAATGAAGATTCCGTGGGTGAGGCGGTTCGTGCAGCCATTGCCGAAGGTCTGTGTACCCGCGAGGAGTTATTTATCACTTCTAAGCTGTGGGTTCAGGATATGGCCAACTACGATATGGCTCAAGCCGGTATTGAGGCGTCGCTGAAAAAATCGGGCCTGGAATATATTGATCTTTATTTATTGCATCAGGCCATGGGCGATTATTTCAGCGCCTGGCGCGCGCTGGAAGAGGCTTATGAAGCCGGTAAACTGAAGGCCATTGGCGTCTCCAACTTCTATGCGCATGTGTTAGCTAACTTCTGTGAAACCGTCAGAATTAAGCCGATGGTGAACCAGGTCGAATTACATCCTTACTTTGCGCAACCTGTAGCCATTGAAACGATGAAGCGCTACAACGTTCAGCCTGAAGCCTGGGCGCCGTTAGGCGGTGGCAGACATAAACCATATGAAGATGAAATGCTTCAGGGGATTGCGGATGCCCACCAAAAAACCGTTGCTCAGGTTGTTCTGCGCTGGAACGTGCAGCGCGGCGTGACGGTGATTCCTAAATCCACCCGGCAGGAGCGTATTGCAGAGAATTTTGCCATCTGGGATTTCTCACTCACGGATAGCGAAATGGCGCAAATCAGTGCGCTGGATTTAGGCTATGTGGGTGAGGCGGTGAAGCACTTTAACCCTGAATTCGTTCGCGGCTGCCTTGGCGTTAAAATCCATGACTGAGCGTGGAGAAAACGTCGCGAGCTCGTAAAACGGACAACTTTTTTGGCTGCGTTAAAATGGCTGGTGTGATTTTCCACCAGCCATTTTAAGTTTCCGGGGGCTGGTGCTCCCGGCAAATCAGCAACGCATCCTCTTCACTCAATCTCTCTTTCGTCAGATTACAATATCCCTGACCACCCGTTTTTTGGTGGAAGCGACAGCTATGGCAAAGTCCAAAGCCAGGCACATTGTTGGTCCGCTGGATCCCACGTAAAAGTTCAAACAGTAGTTCCTTAAGTACAGTCGCGCGTTCACCCATCGCCGTTTCACCCGCCACCAAAAACGTTGGCGGGAGCAGGGCGTCCAGTAACGTACCGGCTGATTCAGTTAACTGTAAATGTACGCTGCGTTTATCGCGGGCATCCTGCTTACGAACAATCAGTCCTTTGCTTTCCAGCAGCTTCAGCGATTGCGATACGGTGCCTTTGGTGAGGCCGAGGTAGTCCGTTACGCCAAGCGGCGTATTGGAATAACGGTTGCAACGGGCCAGATACATTAACGCGCTGAGTTGTACCGGTTGCAGATCCGCCAGTAATGGATGTTGGCGAAACCACATCCGTGTCAGGCTGGAAAGCCTGTCCAGGACATCGAAAAGTGACATGTCGTGCATAACAACTTCCTCCTCGACATATAGTATCGATTAAAAACTATATTGACAAAGCATAAAAGTGGCGTAGCATCAATTATAGTATCGAATCGATACTATAATTTAAAAGGAGATATATCATGACTAAAGCCCGTTTTTATCATGCCGGTTGCCCGGTTTGCGTTTCCGCAGAACAAGCGCTGCTTCAGCATCTGTCCTCCGATGTTGAAATCGATGTTATTCACCTGGGAGAGCAACCTGGCCGGGTTACGGAAGCAGAACAGGCTGGCGTGAAGTCCGTTCCGGCGCTGGTGATCGACGGCAATGTGCTGCATATCAATTTTGGCGCGCCCATTGAAGCGCTGAAATAACCTGGTGCGTTCGGGAAGTGGCGTAAGCAATTTCCCGAACATCCGCGGCAATAAGGAAGAGGCGTTATGAATGTGACGGGAAAATACCATCCTATAGATTGCGAACTTCACGATTATCTGGAGATCGCCTGTCTGTACCATTATTGGTTACGTATTGAGCTAACCGATGGCTCGTGTATGAATGCCACAGCGTTGACGACCTGCACCACCAGAGATAAAGAAGAGTTTCTGGTGGTGGAATACAATGGCAATCCGCTAAAAATTCGTCTGGATCGTTTGTCTGTGATTGCCGCGCTGACGGCCGGGGCGACGTTTAGCGTCGTCAGCTTTCGTTGAGTAACGACGCAACGAACGCGCCGCCGCTGTTATACGGTATAAATACGAATGTCATGAGCCTGGAAAGCCGTGGCATACTCTTTGCTGATATTTTTCTCCACGACAATCACATCAATATTGCTGCTTTCGGCGACGACATAGCGGGCGACGGCTGGGATCTTTTCCGCCGTCAGTGCGACGATAGTTTCATTGCATTGTTTGATTACCGCTTTTTTGAACTCGCAATCCGCATAATCAAATCCGGTTAAGCCGGATTCTGGCGACATCGCACAACCGCCAATAAAACCCTGATCGAATAAGATGTTCTGCACTTGGGCGATGGCGGTGGCCCCCACACATCCACCCGAGGATCTCTGTACCGCGCCGCCTAACATGATGACCTCAAACAGCGGTTTTTCCAGCAAAACGGCGGCAATCTCTGGGGAGTTGGTCACTACGGTTAACGCCAGTTCGGCGGGCAGGGCTTCAGCCATCGCTAAATTTGTGCTGCCCGTGTCGATAAAAATGCAGCTGCCGGATTTGACCAACCGGGCGCACCTCTGCGCGATATTGTTTTTTTTCGCCACATTAATGTTCTTGCGTACAGCGATGTCTTCGGATTCAGGAAGGGCAATGACCGCGCCGCCATAAACCTTTTTACACACGCCATCTTTACTTAGCTCATGCAGGTCGCGGCGGATCGTATGTTCAGAAACGCCTAGCCGACTGGCGAGCTCGGAACAAATGACTCTGCCGTTTTCCTGCAAGATCTGATAGATAAGCGCCTGGCGCTGTTCCGGGAAGGCAGCATAATCAAGCATAAATACTCCAGATAAAACAAATAACGAGCAATAATGAGCATGATCGTGCATGATGATTAACGATGTCAACACCCTTGAGAACGTACTGTTCGGAATACTACGAGAAGAGGTTCGTGATGAAGATTGCGCATATGGCTTTATGGACACAGGATCTCGAGCAGCAAGCTCGTTTCTGGGTCACGTTCTTTGACGGCAAGATTAACGAAAAATACTGCAGTAAAACCAATCCTGGATTTGAATCTTATTTTGTTCGTATTGGCGATGAGGTTGCGATTGAAATAATGACCAAACCGGGCCTTACAAGACGACAGCCAGACAATAACACCTGTGGATGGGTACACCTTGCGCTCTCCGCAGGCTGCGCGGAAAAAGTTGATGCCATCGCGAGACTCGCGCAGGAACAGGGGATTTTAATTTCTGCTCCACGAACCACCGGTGATGGCTATTACGAAGCGGTAATACAAGATCCTGACGGCAATTTAATTGAGATTGTTGCCTAACGTTGTACAAATTTCCCTGCTGATAAATGGCATCGGGCACTGATTATTGATGAGTATTGTTCATAGGTTCGTTCTTATTTAACCCTCTAATCAGCGGTGCGTTAGGCCTCTATAATTTTACTGTTTTCAGTATCCGGCGGCAGTACGCTGGCGTTATTTTGGAGAGTCATACATGCAACATCAACTGGATGCCAGACAGCAGGCAATCATACCTATTGCCGCGTTTACCGCTACAGGTCACGGTGAAAACCTGGACGCGGTGTTGAATGCCGGGCTGGATGCGGGGCTCACCCTCAATGAAGTGAAGGAAATTCTACTACAGCTTTATGCTTACTGCGGTTTTCCCCGCAGCCTGAACGGACTTGCTTGTTTAATGTCTGTGGTTAAACGCCGTAGAGAAAGAGGAATTACCGACGCAGAGGGAAATCCGGCCACGCCGCCGACGGAGGGCTGGGACAGCTTCCAGGCGGGGAGTCGCACACAGAGCCAGCTCGTTGGGCATCAGGTCAGTGGGCCGCTGTTCGACTTTGCCCCTGTCATTGATGTCTGGCTAAAGGCACATTTATTTGGCGATATTTTTCAGCGTGATGTCCTTAACTGGAAGATGCGGGAGTTAGCGACGGTTTCTGCGTTAGCGGTATTAGGCGGTGTGAACAGTCAACTGAAGAGCCATTTTGCTATCAGTCTGAATATCGGTATGACTACTGATCAACTGATTGAATTTATTGCAATACTTGAACAGCATTGTGGTGCTGAGATCGCGACTAATGCCCGCGCGGTTCTTGATGAATGTCGCTTATGAATGCTGGTTAAGGTAATACCTAATCCCTGAGGAAATCATAATGGTCATGAACGTGAAGGGTTATGCCGCTCTGGCGGTGAAAGAAGATTTAGTTCCACACAGCTTTGTTCGTCGCGATCCGCGCGAAGATGATGTGGTGATTGATATCTTGTATAGCGGTGTTTGCCACTCAGATATCCACAACGCCTATAATGACTGGGGCGGCGCTAAGTATCCGATGGTGCCGGGACACGAAATCATTGGCCGTGTGGTGCATGTCGGGAAGTCGGTGACCAAATTTGCCGTAGGCGATCTCGCCGGGGTTGGCTGTATGGTTGACTCATGCCAGCATTGTAGCGCTTGCAAACAGGGGCTGGAGCAATATTGCGAAGAGGGTAACACGCTCACGTATAACGATATCGATCGTCATGACGGGCTGCCTACCTTCGGGGGCTATTCCGACAAGATTGTCGTTACCGAAAAGTTTGTGGTGAAGGTGCCAGAAGGGATAGATTTACGCGGTGCCGCGCCGCTGCTTTGTGCCGGGATCACCACATGGTCGCCGCTGCGTCACTGGCAGGTTGGTGAGGGCAGTAAAGTCGCGGTTGTTGGGTTGGGCGGCCTTGGGCATATGGCCATCAAACTCGCTAATGCGTTGGGGGCTGAAGTTACGCTGTTCACGCGTTCGCCGGGCAAAGAAGCAGATGCCAGACGTCTGGGTGCCAGTCACGTTGTGCTTTCCACTGACCCTGAGCAGATGAAGGCCGCCGCTAATCAGTTTGACCTGATTATTGATACTGTCCCGTACGTTCATGACCTGAATCCCTATATCCCAACGTTGGCGCTAAGCGGTACGCTGGTGCTGGTTGGCTATCTGGGCGCGTTGGATCCGTTCCTGAATACGGTTCCCCTGATTCTCGGGCGGAAATCTGTTGCGGGGTCGGTTATCGGCGGGATTGCAGAAACGCAGGAGATGTTGGATTTTTGCGGCCAGCACGGTATTACAGCCGATGTCGAAGTGATCAATATTCAGGATATTAATAACGCCTGGCAGCGGATGTTGAAAAGCGATGTGAAATACCGCTTTGTAATTGATATTGCCTCGCTGAAATAACGGTAAAAAAGACGCGGATTTCCGCGTCTTTACTTTTTGTTAGTGTGCCGATGGCGATACTTCAGGATTATCCATATACAGCGTCTGGCTGGGGAATGCAAAGTCGGCGCCGTTTGCCTGGACTATCGAAATAATTTTCAAATAAACGTCTTGTTGTACTGTAAGCCATTCCTGCCATACGGTAGTTTTCGTGAAGCAATACACCATGATATTTAATGATGAATCTGCAAATTCATTGAAATAGACCAGCAGCGTTTGCTTCTGGTCTATCCCTGGATGATTTTGCAGCATTTGCCTGACCGCCTCGACAACAGCCTCAATTTTATCGGCATCTTCATATCGTAACCCGATCACCGTTTTGATTCTTCTGTTGGTCATACGCCCTGGATTTTCTACGCTGATAGAGGAGAAAATCGAGTTGGGTACATATAACGGACGATGATCGAAGGTGTTTATTTTGGTCATTCGCCAGCCAATTTCTGTCACTGTGCCTTCAATATTACGGTCCGGGGAACGGATCCAGTCACCGATGCTAAACGGTCTGTCGAAGTAGAGCATGATGCCGGAGAAAAAATTGCTCAGGATGTCTTTACCTGCCATACCTACAGCGATACCACCGATGCCGCCAAAGGTTAGCAGACCAGATAAGCTCATGCCGAAATGTTCGCCATACAGCAAAATGATGGCGACCACGATGGTAATCTTAATGATCCGCGACAGGATCCTCGCGCTGGTAATATCTCTGCCTTTATTAATCTGCGTTTTTTCAAACTGATTAATCACCAGAAAGAGTTTGATCGTCAGAATCAGCGCAATCAACGAGGTGCAGATAAAATCGACTACGCTAGGAGAGATAAATTTCAGGTTGTAACTCTCGATCACGTTATTGGCAATACTGCCGAACGTTCCAATGATAATGGCATAGACGAAAAATTGTGCCGCATGAAATATGAATCCTTTGCAACGTCGTTCGCCACGGTGAAACCAAACGCTCATCAGCACCAGTGCGGTAAAACAACTGAGAATTACCGTCAAATTAAACGCATTATTCATAAACAGTTCAGCGATCATGATCCTTCCTGGCAGCTCCGTGGTTGCTAAATATCATCTGACATTCTGCTCATCGTATATTTTACGCAGTTTTGGCGCTCAGATCATTAACCAAAGGGCGAGAGAAATAATGCAATCAGCGCTAATTTCAACGCAATCGCGCAGGTGTCACTCGTGAAGGAGCGTTATGTAGCAGACAGTAAGTTGATGTCATGGTATTGTTAGCGCAAAGTAACAAGCTTTTCATCTGCAAAAGGACAGTACTATGAACATGGCTAAGCTGAAGACAGCGAAGGGACGAAAGTTTTTGTTGTGCCTGCTTGGGGTGTTTATTATCGCTGCATCGGTAGTCACGCGAGCGACGATCGGCGGCGTTATTGAACAGTATGGCATTCCGCTATCCGACTGGACCGCCTCAATGTATGCCATTCAATCTGCAATGATTTGTGTCTACAGCATGGTGTTTACCATTCTGCTTGCCATCCCTCTGGGCATCTACTTCCTCGGTGGCGACGAGAAACACTAATTATTTGTTATGCCGGATGAATATCCATCCGGCATTGTATGGTGTGGTTAGTCGTCTTCGTCGTCGTCCAGCTCAACGGGCGTCTGATACTGATCCGGCTTGATAACCAGCAGGTCACAGCGTAGATGATCGATAACCTGTTCCGCGGTATTTCCCAGGAACGCGGCAGAGATGCCGGTACGTCCAACGGTGCCCAGGACCACGATGCCCGCCTGTAAGTGTTCGGCTAAATCAGGAATAACCTCTTCAGGTAATCCCTTTTCAACATGCGTTACTTTCTCATCGATACTGAATTTCTGGCGTAAGGCTTTCATGGCCAGCAGATGCTGTCCACGGATCGCATCGTTATATACGCTGGGATCAAATTCAGGGAGCTCAATCGCAATGTTGATGGGGGTAACAGGGTAGGCGCCAACCAAATGCACTTCGGTATGGTTAACCTGTTCCGCCAGTTGCAGCGTTTCTTTAACCAGTTTTTCATTGAGGGAGTTGTGATAGGCCTCTTCGCTGGCGAGGTTCACCGCAACCAGCGCTTTACCGCCCTCAGGCCACGGCTGGTCTTTAACCATCCACACCGGGCTTGGACATTTACGCAATAAATGCCAGTCGGTCGGGGTGAAAATCACGGCTTCCAGACGGTCGTGTTGGTGCGCCATTTTTAGCACCAGATCATGCCTGGCGCTGATGACTTCCTGGATGATGGCTTCAAAGGGGCGGTTGTGCCAGACTACTTTTATCTCAAGAGGGATCCCTGCTTCGATATAGTATTTCGCTTGTTCACGTATCCACGCCGTTCGCTGGCTGATGACACCCTGACGCATTGCCGTACGTTCATCGGGCGACAGCAGGGTAGTCATCTCATAGGAAAAGTCGTAGATCGGCAAAAAGGCTTTAATTTTGCCACCAATCCGTTGATGCAAATAAACAGCTCGCCGTAATGCTGGTTGATCGTCCTGGTTAGGGTCGATGACGACCAGCATATTTTTATACATAGCCATACAGGGTCTCCTTACAACTGTCATCGCAGTTTGTAATTAAAAGAGTAACCCAATAATGTGGATTGAAACAGGGGAGAACCTCCTGCCAGATCAATAAATCGGGAAAATTTAGTGATTTGACAGGAGGATAACAGAGATATTTGCAGAACGATTATGCAACGTTACGCGTGTGGCCAGCAAGAACTGCCAGAGCGTCGCTATTCTCAATAGTGATATATTTGCCTTTTACCGCCAGCATACCGCTTTTCTGGAAACGACCCAGCAGACGGCTAATTGTTTCAACCGTCAGACCGAGGTAGTTACCGATGTCGCCACGGGTCATGGTCAGGCGGAATTCACGAGGCGAGAATCCACGCTGGGCGAAGCGGCGGGACAAATTGTAGATAAAGGCCGCCAGGCGTTCTTCAGCGTTTTTCTTCGACAACAGCAGGATCATGTCCTGGTCGCCTTTGATTTCGCCACTCATCAGACGCATCATCTGTTGACGCAGATTCGGCATTTTGCCGGACAGGTCATCCAGAGTTTCGAAAGGAATCTCGCATACCATTGAGGTTTCCAGCGCCTGGGCAAAGCTGGGGTGATGACCGCTGCCAATCGCGTCAAAACCTACCAGGTCACCTGCCAGATGGAAACCGGTGATTTGCTCATCGCCTTGCTCGGTAATGGTATAGCTTTTAATCGTTCCGGAGCGGATAGCATAAAGTGATTTAAGCTCATCACCTGCTTTAAAGAGCGTCTGCCCCTTTTGGATAGGCTTTTTGCGCTCGATGATGTTATCGAGCTGGTCAAGCTCATGCTCGTTAAGTGTGAACGGGATGCAAAGCTGGCTGATGCTGCAATCCTGGCAATGGATAGCACAACCGCCAGACTGAATGCGCCGTATAATTCGCTTTTCCGGGATCATAGGTCTGCTCAAGCCGTAATTGATATTTGTCAATTTTAACATCTTTTTGGTGAGCACGTAAGCCTGAGCTACTCCCAATAGAGAATAATTCAGGCATAACTGGGTTGAATGTTTGTATCTACCTGATTAGCCGCACTTTATTTAAGGCTGTATTATGTGGAAGTGTGATGAATAAGGCATTAATTGCCTGGATTCTAGAGTAGCAAATAGCCCTCATGACGCAATAGCCACTCTTTTCGTTGCACACCACCGGCATATCCGGTCATGGTACCGTTACGCCCAATGACGCGATGACAAGGGACGACAATGCTTACCGGGTTTGATCCATTCGCCGCCCCGACGGCTCTGGCAGCACCAGGACGTCCCAGTTGTTCGGCCAGTTGACCATAATGCATGACCTGTCCACAGGGAATGGTACGTAACGCTTGCCAGACTTCACGCTGGAAAGGTGTCCCCGCGGTGGCGGTTTCCAGTGTGTCAATAATGCTAAGGTTTCCGGCAAAATATTCAGCCAGCTTATCACTCAATCCGCCAGGGTTTTTGGCAGCAATACGCTGATAACCTTCAGCGCGATAATGAATGTCCAGCAACTGCACCATACGATCGCTGTGTTGATCCCATTCGACCGCGCGCAGACGAAATTGCTCATCGCAAATAATCCACAGCGGGCCCAACGGTGTGGCGATGGTGTCTTCCAGTAAGTTCAGCATCCGTTTCTCTCATTACAGCATTACAGGCAAGGTGACACATTATCACGCCAGTTATCGTCGCAGCTATACCTCTAAAAATGGATATCAGTTTGTTGGAAGTAGATCGCTTTCACGGCGTGAATCTGGTGAATTATTGGAAATAATCGTAAACCGTTGTCGGTATAACAGTGCGCGGTTATGATAAGACCCGTCGTAATACGCTGGAGGATGAAACATGAACCTTGATGACGCATCGTTGTTTCTTGACGCGATGGGGGATGTTCAACCGCTGAAAGGCTGCACCGAGGTGCACTGGCAGCCCACGCGCAATCTCCGCGCTCCGGCACGTATTGATACGCTCCAATTGGATAATTTTCTCTCGACGGGTTTTCTCGATATTGTCCCGTTAAGCGTACCATTGGAATTTCGTCGCGAAGGTTTGCAGCACGGCGTGACTGACAAGCTACGAACCGGCAAATATCCGCAGCAGGCGAGTCTCAATCTCGTCCGTCAGCCCGTTGAAACCTGCCGTCAGATGCTCTTCAGTTTTATTCTGCAGGCACAGCAAGAAGGATTGCGTAACGTGCTGGTGATACACGGCAAGGGGCGCGACGATAACTCTCATGCCAACATTGTTCGCAGCTATGTAGCGCGTTGGCTGACGGAATTTGAAGATGTACAAGCCTACTGCGCCGCACTGCCGCATCACGGCGGCAGCGGGGCATGCTATGTGGCATTACGTAAAACCGCGCAGGCAAAACAGGATAACTGGGAGCGTCACGCTAAGCGCAGTCGCTGACCGACATAAACATCAGGCGGCCAGCACCCGGTTCCGCCCTTCGTTTTTGGCTTTGTACAGCGCGTCGTCAACGCGTTTGAATAGCTCATCGATGCTTTCATTCGTTTCGTGCCGCGCAACGCCGATGCTGACGGTAAAGCGGGGAAGGCCAGGGAGCGTCACCTTGGCCACCGCCGCGCGTATTACTTCTGCGAGATTAAGGGCAACCTCCAGTGAGGTTCGTGGCAGAAGGAGCACAAATTCTTCACCTCCCCAGCGAAAAATCAGGTCGTCCTTTCTTGCACAGGACTCCAGCGTTCGTGCCAGAGCGCAAAGCACATCGTCACCTCTTAAATGACCGAAGAGATCGTTAATGCTTTTAAAGCGATCGGTGTCGATTAACAGCAGGCTGTAGTCCTGCGTTAATGACATCGCGTGCGTCTGTTGCGGTTCGGTTACCTGATAAAAATGTCGGCGGTTCAGTAATCCGGTCAGGGCGTCACGCAGGGCCGCTTGTTCAAGTTCCTGCTCCAGCCTTTTTTGTTCGGTAATGTCATGAATG
Source organism: Citrobacter sp. wls714 (assembly GCF_005281025.1). NCBI lineage: Bacteria > Pseudomonadati > Pseudomonadota > Gammaproteobacteria > Enterobacterales > Enterobacteriaceae > Citrobacter > Citrobacter sp. wls714. Next base: position 95,957 of record NZ_SZWZ01000089.1, read on the forward strand.
ATGCACAGCATGAGCTTATTACCATAGATTTCGATCGGCCCGGCATAAGTTTGTACGTGACATGAGGAACCATCAGCAAGCTTATGAACAAAATGCAAGGGCTTATGGCCGCCGGGCAGATGGGCGATTTCATGCATCACCGGTAGGATATGACGGCCCAGCATGTTGATTTCCCATGTATGTTTCTGGCACATCACATCATGGCTGTAACCATAAAAATTCAGGGCACTGAGATTCGCATCGACGATCAAACCATCTCGAGATGGATCGATAAGTAACATCGGCGCGGAATTAGTCTGGAAGAAGCGCGCGTAAAATCCCTGCTTGTTTCGCTGATAGTTCGCAGAACGACTGGCTTTCAGTCCCTGCGCGGTCGGTGTTTCAATGCCTTCGAAAACGATGATATCGCCAATATCCGGGAGCGAGTTAATGGACAGGCGGCTGGCCATCGCAGTTTCCTCACCGTTGCGATAAACCGTGAGAATTTCCACAATATAGTGATGATTTTTCAAGTCGCTGAGATACATGGTTAAATCATTTTGTGCATATGTTGAGAATATGCCTTTTCGCAGTGGAGAAAAACAGGGATCCTGCATTAGCTCCCGTGCAACGGCATTTGCGAACACAAGTTCTTCGGTATGTGGTGAAACTATCCAAACCGGAAGAGTTAATAAATCCAGTGAATGCAGCGCGGTTATATTCATCGATAATCCCGTTATCTTATCTGCTGTGTTGCCCATTTAATGGCGAATTTTTTATATTACCGTCTCATAATGTTTTGATTGTCGGTGAGACAAGGGGCTACAACTGGTTTTTTTTGATGTTGGTTGCAATTCATGGTACTGGCTATGCCAATAATAGTAGACACTATTTTGGCATGTTTACCGTTATCGCTAAAATATACTTTCAATTTTTAATTCTAGTGCCAGACGCGGTTTTAACATCAATATATTTGAATGAATCGGGCTGGAATCATCAACAAAAATGGTGATCCCATACATTAGGTCACGCCACCAGATAATCGCCAGAAGGCAGCTCAATGTCAGCCAGAGATCGCCACCTTGACTGTACTCATATTTTTACACTGTGTATTAGTTAGAACCACAAAATATTAAGAATGCTGCAATAGTGCTTATATATGTATTCATGATAATTATAACTCTGTACGTTTTACATTCGCTGCGTGCTCACCATCACAATAATCTGATAACAAACCTGGCCATCACCTTTGGTGGAGTAAATCACTGGATTAAGGCAAATAAATAGCGCCATTGTGTGCTTTAAGTAAAAAGGTTATCGACTCTTATTGAATATTCACTTTTCGTATCCGAGCTATGGCAATTTATATTGCAGGTGCTATAAAAAATAATATTCTCCTCGTTTTCTTGGTAAACAGGGCTAAAATGTTAAATGATATTAGCGTCAGGACCTTTATTGTTTTATTTTTGGTGATTACGGCAGTGGCTCTCAATGTGGTGGAAATAATACTTTCAGCTAGCGTTGATGTTATTATTGGTACCAACTTAGTAAGCTTTATTTCTATAGTATGTCTGTGGGGATACATGACCAAATATCTGGTGATGCCGATTAATACGGTTAAAAGAAGTATTGAAGAGGTTACATCCGGGAATCTGGCGATCAGCATTCCAGAATTTGGTAATAACTGCGCGGGTAGACTTATTCCGGGCATCAATAGCTTATCCAGTAATATTTCAACACTTGTGAATGAGATAAGGATATCTTCACAAACGGCGATGGCGCTCTCAGAACAGCTTGCAGAACGTAGCGCCGAGCTTTCAGTGAAAACAGAACAGCAATCCGGAGCATTAATGCAGACGGCTGCCAACATGGATGAGATCGCGGTGAATACGCGAAACAATGCTGATAACACGCAAATAGCCAGCGCCCAGGCGACAATTGCTACGCAGTGCGCCCGACAGGGGGGCGAATTAATGGTGCAGGTGGCGACAAATATGCGATCAATCACCGAATGCGCGGAACAGATGACTGAAATTATTACGCTGATAGATGGTATCGCATTCCAGACAAATATTCTGGCATTGAATGCAGCTGTGGAAGCGGCGAGGGCCGGGGAACATGGCAAAGGGTTTTCCGTGGTGGCCGGTGAGGTAAGAAAGCTGGCGCACCGTAGCGCAGATGCAGCTAAAAATATTAAACAGCTGATTGCCCAGACTCATCAAAATGTTCAGCAAGGCGCGGCTATCGTACGCGAAGCAGAAAAAAATATGCAGGATATCGTCGGGGGCGCCGGGCAATTAAGCCAGTTAATGGGCGAGATATTAACAACTACCCAGGAGCAGGAGAAAGGGATCATCAGGATCACGCATGCTCTGGCCGAACTGGAGAACGTAACGCAAAGTAATGCCGTTATGGTGGATGAGCTTTCTGATTCATCTGGCATCCTGAAAAACCAGGTTATTGATCTCCAGTCCCGGACCCATCAATTTCGCTTAAGTAAGACACTTGAGCCCGCAATACACCAGCGAGCATAACAGGCTCTCTCTCACCACAAGCGTCGCATTCGTCGACGCTTTTTCTGTTATCGGATACTTTTATGAATCATTTCAGCGCAATGGGACAATGAGATATTGCTTAACCTATTCTGACGGCTAGACTATCGAAAAAAGCTGAATGTTTGTGGAGGCGTTGTGGAAGCCATTAAGGGAACGGATGTTAATGTGCCAGATGCCGTGTTTGCCTGGCTGCTGGATGGCCGTGGTGGGGTGAAACCGCTGGAAAATAACGATGTTATCGACGCTCAGCATCCCTGCTGGCTGCATCTTAATTATACCCATTCTGAAAGTGCGCAATGGCTGGCGACCACGCCTCTGCTTCCTAATAATGTGCGTGATGCGCTGGCGGGTGAAAGTACGCGTCCACGCGTAAGCAGAGTCGGGGAAGGTACGTTGATCACGCTGCGCTGTATTAATGGCAGCACCGACGAGCGACCTGATCAGCTGGTCGCTATGCGCCTATATATGGATGAACGTCTGATTGTCTCAACGCGCCAGCGCAAAGTACTGGCACTGGATGATGTGGTCAGCGATCTCCAGGAAGGTACAGGGCCGGCTGACTGCGGTAGCTGGCTGGTGGATGTCTGCGATGCGTTAACCGATCATGCCAGCGAGTTTATCGAGCAACTGCACGACAAGATTATAGACCTGGAAGATAACCTGCTCGATCAGCAAATCCCCCCACGCGGATTCCTGGCATTACTGCGCAAGCAACTGATTGTGATGCGCCGCTATATGGCGCCTCAGCGGGATGTCTATGCGCGCCTGGCGAGTGAGCGTTTAGCCTGGATGACCGACGATCATCGGCGACGGATGCAGGATATCGCCGACAGGCTGGGAAGAGGGCTGGATGAGATAGACGCCTGTATCGCCCGGACCGGTATCATGGCGGACGAAATTGCGCAGGTTATGCAGGAGTCTCTGGCGCGCCGCACCTATACAATGTCCTTGATGGCGATGGTTTTTCTACCCAGTACATTTTTAACCGGGCTATTTGGCGTTAACCTCGGTGGTATCCCCGGCGGCGGCTGGCAGTTTGGCTTCTCACTTTTCTGTATTCTGTTAGTGGTCCTGATTGGTGGTGTTACTTTATGGTTGCATCGTAGTAAATGGTTGTAACAACAACATTTTTTAGCGACTTTTGCGCATGAAAACGGCCAGGTTTTTGAGCGAAGTCAATAAACCATCTACCTATTCGGGGCAATATCTCACTCGCAGGTGAATGCAACGTCAAGCGATGGGCGTTGCGCTCCATATTGTCTTACTTCCTTTTTTGAATTACTGCATAGCACAATTGATTCGTACGACGCCGACTTAGATTAGTCGGCTTTTTTTTGCCTGCAGGAAATCAGCGTCTACCCTAAAAGAGTCAACCTGATGACTGGAGGGCTATATGACCTGTCTGATTGCAATGCTACAGCGGCAAGTACTAAACGCTGATTCGCTACCCACCGACCCGGTTCCTGTTCCCGATCCGCTACCTCGTCCGCAGCCTATGCCGGATCCGCCACCGGATGAAGAGCCGATTAAATTGTCGCATCGCGAGCGCAGATCTGCGAGGATACGCGCCTGCTGAATGTGAGTTTTTACCGCGAGATTAAATTGTGACCGCTTTTTCGACCCTGAATGTTTTACCTGCCGCCCAACTCGAGAACCTCAACGAGCTGGGCTACCTTGAAATGACGCCTGTTCAGGCTGCTGCGTTACCGGCAATCCTGGTGGGGAGAGATGTTCGCGTGCAGGCTAAAACCGGCAGTGGCAAAACGGCTGCTTTTGGTCTTGGATTGTTGCAGCATATTGATGCCGCGCTGTTTCAGACGCAGTCTCTGGTGCTGTGCCCAACGCGTGAGCTTGCCGACCAGGTGGCAGGGGAACTGCGTCGTTTAGCGCGCTTTCTGCCAAATACCAAGATCTTAACCCTGTGCGGCGGGCAGCCCTTTGGCGCACAGCGTGACTCCCTACAACATGCGCCACATATTATTGTCGCCACGCCGGGGCGTTTACTTGACCACCTGCAAAAGGGCACCGTTTCTCTGGACGCTCTGAATACGCTGGTGATGGATGAAGCCGACCGCATGCTGGATATGGGCTTTAGCGATGCGATTGATGAGGTGATTCGCTTTGCACCAGCATCGCATCAAACCTTACTATTTTCAGCGACCTGGCCGGAGGAGATTGCCGCCATCAGCGGTCGGGTACAGAAAGATCCGCTCACGATCGAAATTGATACGGTGGATGCGCTGCCGGCGATTGAACAGCAATTTTTTGAAACGTCCAGCCACGGTAAAATCCCGCTGCTGCAAAAATTGCTCAGTCAGCATCAGCCCGCATCCTGCGTGGTTTTTTGTAATACCAAAAAAGATTGCCAGGCCGTTTGCGACGCACTGAATGCGGCAGGGCAAAGCGCACTCTCGTTGCATGGTGATCTTGAACAGCGCGATCGCGATCAGACGCTGGTACGTTTTGCCAACGGTAGCGCACGTGTACTGGTTGCTACCGATGTGGCCGCGCGTGGTCTGGATATCAAGTCGTTGGAACTGGTGGTTAACTTCGAGCTGGCGTGGGATCCTGAAGTCCATGTCCATCGTATTGGACGTACTGCTCGCGCTGGTAACAGCGGTCTGGCGATTAGTTTCTGCGCGCCGGAAGAAGCGCAACGTGCCAATATCCTGGCTGAAATGCTGCAACTCAAACTGAACTGGTTGCCTGCGCCAGGCAATGGTTCAATCCTGCCGCTGGAAGCTGAGATGGCTACGTTGTGCATTGATGGCGGTAAAAAGGCTAAAATGCGTCCCGGCGATGTTCTCGGCGCTCTGACCGGCGATATTGGTCTGGATGGGGCTGATATCGGCAAAATCGCCGTCCATCCGGCGCATGTCTATGTCGCAGTTCGCCAGACTGTGGCGCATAAGGCATGGAAAAAATTGCAAAACGGAAAGATTAAAGGCAAGACCTGCCGCGTTCGTTTATTGAAATAAATGCGCGTTGGAGCGCCTGATGGCGCTCCGCTTATCTGGCATGATAAGTTACTTCACTTCCACAACGTTCAGGCGCAACTCATCCAGTTGGGTATCATCCTCTTCTGGCTGCCAGCCCGCGGGTTGCAGCGGGATCTCTTCGCGGTCAAACGCTAAATCACCACCGTCCACAACTTCTGAGCCGTGTTTAATGCCTTTAAAATCGAACAGATTGATATCACTCAAATGAGAAGGTACAACGTTCTGCATTGCGCTGAACATGGTTTCAATGCGGCCTGGATAGCGTTTGTCCCAGTCGCGTAGCATGTCGGCGATGACCTGACGTTGCAGGTTAGGCTGTGAGCCACACAGGTTACACGGAATAATCGGGAAACCTTTCGCTTCAGAGAAACGCTCAATATCTTTCTCACGGCAGTAGGCCAGTGGACGGATCACGATGTGCTTACCATCATCACTCATCAGCTTCGGCGGCATACCTTTCATTTTCCCGCCGTAGAACATGTTTAAAAACAGTGTTTGCAGGATGTCATCACGATGGTGGCCGAGCGCAATCTTGGTGGCGCCTAACTCGGTTGCCGTGCGGTACAGAATGCCGCGACGCAGGCGAGAGCAGAGCGAGCAGGTCGTTTTACCTTCAGGAATTTTATCTTTGACGATCCCGTAGGTATTTTCTTCGACGATTTTATACTCAACGCCCAACTGTTGCAGATACTCCGGCAGAATATGCTCCGGGAAGCCAGGTTGTTTCTGATCGAGGTTAACCGCAACTAAGGAAAAACTGATCGGCGCGCTTTGCTGCAAATTACGCAGGATCTCCAGCATGGTATAGCTGTCTTTCCCTCCGGAAAGGCACACCATAATGCGATCGCCGTCTTCGATCATATTGAAGTCGGCAATCGCTTCGCCCACGTTGCGACGCAGACGTTTTTGCAATTTGTTCAGGTTGTATTGTTCTTTCTTGCTAATATCTTGATTTTGCGACATTTAATAGAGGCTCAATTCATATTGTGGCATCAGAAGAGTATGCATCACGCCGGATAGTCCGGCAAAAGAAGTCTGATATAAAAACTGTGGCGTGTATGGTACGGATAAGCGGGAAAAATGTCAGCACATTTAGGACAGGAATCGTGGGGTATGAAGGGTAAAACAAAAAGCCCGCCACGATGTGCGGGCCAGACAGCTTAGCGGACAACCAGAACTGAACACTCCGCATGACGCACCACGGCTGCGGCGTTAGAACCCAGCAGGTAAGTGGTGATGTCAGGTCGGTGAGAAGCGATAATGACCATATCAGCCGGTAATTTTTTAGCCATCTCCAGAATTTTATCTTTCGGCGCACCTTCCGCGACATGAACGTGCACTCTGTCCGTTGGGATATTGAACTTCTTGATAATCTCTTCCAGTTGAGATTTCGCTTCGGCTTTCAGATCGTCCATGGCCGGCAACTCTGCCGAGTAGGCCAGTCCCAGGGAAGCATAATAGGGCAGTGACGGAATAACGGTCAAAAAATGGACCTGCGCATCGTCAATTTTTGCTTCTGCTTCAACATGGGCAATAACGCGTTGAGTTAATTCTGAGTCTGAAATATCGATGGGTACAAGAATCGTTCTGTTCATAAAACCTCCTGTTTAAGTATCCATCTAAAGCTTACCGCGTAATGGCACTTTATGTACAATGACAAAGATCACATTTTGGCATCACTTTATTTTGATTTCAGGGAATTTTCCTTTTATTACCCCATCATAAAATCGACCTTTAGAGACGACGCTCAGGAAATCACGAAAAATACGGGCAGGAACATGCTGGTATTGCAGGGTAGACAATTGATGAAAGCGAATTTCAAGCGTGTGAGAGGATTCGTCATAACCGACGGATGCAATACGGGATGATTTTACAGGGTGATGATTCATTGCAGGTATCCTCTACTACAGGTCTTTATGCAATATATCATCTATCAGGGATGTGTTTTGAAGCAACAGATATAATGTTTTGATCTGGATAAAACAGAATTGCGATAACAGAAAGAAAGCCCGCCAGAACTGGTAAACCATACCCAGAGCTACAGTGTCATCGGTAGAGATGTCATTGCCAGCATAGAAGCTGTCGTCTTCGTCCAGCAGGTTGATTTTGTAATCAACATAGGTGGAGAAGTTTTTGTTGAAGAAGTAAGTAGCACCAACGGAAGCATATTTAACCAGATCTTTATCGCCAGTAGTTCCAGCAGGGCTTGCAGCATTACCAGGCATATTCAGATCTTTACCCTTAGACATCAGGAAAGACACTTCCGGACGCAGACCGAAATCGAATTGGTATTGCGCAGTAACTTCAAAGTTCTGAGTTTTGTTGGCAATAGTGTAATCACTACCGTTAGAGCCGCCGTACGGGGTCATATTACGGGTTTCGGAGTACATGGTTGCCAGGTAGATGTTATTCGCATCGTATTTCAGGCCAGCAGTCCACGCGTCAGCTTTATCGCCGCCTGCGGTAGAATGGTTCACCTGCTCGTTGGTACGGTCAGAAGAGGTATAGGCAGCACCGAAGCTTACGCCCATACCCAGATCGTAGGTAGAGGAGATACCGAAACCGTCACCGTTGGAATTCTTCACATTACGGTCGCCACCGTTATTGGTGCCTTCCTGCTCGTTGGTAACCTGATTTTCGTTGGCACCCTGGTACTGCAGCGCAACGTTCAGACCGTCAACCAGACCGAAGAAGTCGGTGTTACGGTAGGTCGCTACGCCGTTCGCACGACCGGTCATGAAGTTATCCGCTTTGGTGTAGGAGTCACCGCCGAATTCTGGCAGCATATCGGTCCAGGCTTCTACGTCGTACAGTACGCCGTAGTTACGACCGTAGTCAAATGAGCCATAGTCACCAACTTTAATACCTGCGAAGGCCAGACGAGTCCAGGAGTTACCTTTATCATTTTCTGTGGTATTAGCCTGCACCTGATATTCCCACTGGCCATAGCCGGTGATCATATCGTTAACCTGGGTTTCGCCTTTGAAGCCCATACGCATATAAGTCTGATCGCCATCGCTGTTCGCGTCGTCAGAGAAGTAATGCAGACCGTCTACTTTGCCATACAGGTCTAATTTGTTGCCGTCTTTATTATAAACTTCAGCAGCGTGAGCCGCGCCTGCAGCCAGCAGGGCAGGAATTACGAGAGCCAGTACTTTTCTGTTCATTGAAATAATCCTTTAGTTTTTTTATTTAACCTGTGACTACCCATGTAGGGAGTAAAAGCATGCTAAAGGAGAAGTTCCGTAAAGAGATAAATATGAATTGTTACGTCTTAAGTAAAACCTTAAATAAATAATTCCACAGAAACAGTGATAATTTCAATGAATGTGTTTATTAAAAATATATAAAATAAAAATTATACAAGTGAATTTTGTTGAGCTATTCTGCGCGTGTTATATGCCTTTATTGTCACGTTTTATTTTTTCGTTGACGTATTGATAGCCAATATTAATTAGCCAGCGAATAAATTGACAAGCCCGAACAACTGTTCGGGCTTTTTTTTCGTTCCACTTTAACGCTGAGCTAAGCGTATTACTCGGTTCCGCTCTTTTCCGCTTTACCTGCCAGTTGCGCCAGGAAATCGTAGCGTTTTTGCAGATCGGCTGTTGCGTCTTTCCACAGCTGTTCAGCGACTTCAGGCTGTTGGGCATTTAAGCGGCGGAAGCGCTGCTCGTTAAGTAAAGTTTCAGCCAGTGCATCTGACGGCGGGCGAGAATCCAGCGCCAACGGCAGTTTACCTTCGTCAGCACGACGCGGATCAAAGCGATACAGCGGCCAGAATCCGGTTGCCGTGAGCTGACGCATCTGATCGTGGCTCAACGCGAGATCATAACCATGCTCCTCGCAAGGGCTATACGCGATAATCAGCGACGGCCCCGGATAGGATTCCGCTTCCTGAATAGCTTTCACCGTCTGGTTCAACTGGGCACCCAGGGAAATCTGCGCGACATAAACATGCCCGTACATCATCATACTGACACCAAGATCTTTACGAGCCTTACGTTTGCCGTGCTCCCCAAATTTAGTGACAGCCCCAAGAGGCGTGGCTTTTGATGCTTGTCCGCCCGTGTTGGAGTAACACTGGGTATCCAGCACCAGAATATTGACGTTCTCGGTCAGACTCAGGACGTGATCCAGCCCGCCGAAGCCAATATCGTAGGCCCAGCCATCACCGCCAATCAGCCAGATGGATTTCTCAACCAGCGCGTCGGCATCGGTTAACAACTGCTGTGCGCCTTCGACATCTTTCAGGTGCTGGCGCAGGGCCGCTACTTGCTCACGACGAACCTCCGGCGTGGCTTCTGCATGCAGCGCGTCATTCAGTTCAGCCGGGATGTTATCGGCAAACTGCTCCAGCAGACGCATAACGCGCACTCGGTGTTGATCCACCGTCAGACGGAAGCCCAGGCCAAACTCGGCGTTATCTTCAAACAGCGAGTTTGCCCATGCTGGCCCACGCCCATTGGCGTCTGTGGTATAGGGCGTTGAGGGCAGGTTACCGCCATAAATTGATGAACACCCGGTGGCATTCGCAATCAACATCCGGTCACCGTACAGCTGAGTGAGTAGTTTGATATACGGCGTTTCACCACAGCCAGAGCAGGCGCCGGAATATTCAAATAGCGGCGTAATCAGTTGCGAGGTGCGAATATCAATACGTTCCAGTTTGGTGCGATCAATTTCCGGCAGATCGAGGAAGAAGTCATAGTTAACTTTTTCTTCTTCAACATGCTCAAGGCGCGACATCATATTGATGGCCTTGATTTCTGGATTTTGACGATCTTTCGCCGGGCACACTTCGACGCACAGATTACAACCGGTGCAATCCTCTGGCGCGACCTGCAGAACATATTTCTGACCACGCATATCGCGTGATTTCACATCCAGAGAGTGCAGGCTGGCAGGGGCGTTTTCCATCGCTTCTGGGGAAACCACTTTGGCGCGGATTGCCGAGTGCGGGCAAGCGGCAACGCAGTGGTTACATTGCGTACACAGCTCTTCTTTCCAGATGGGGATCTCTTCGGCGATATTACGTTTTTCCCAACGCGTGGTGCCCATTGGCCAGGTACCGTCTGGCGGCAGCGCGGAAACGGGAAGCGCGTCACCCAGACCGGCGAGCATTGCTGCGGTGACGGTTTTCACGAAATCTGGTGCGGCATCAGAAACCACCGGTGGGCGGTTGGCGCTATGCGGATCAACCGGCTGCAGGACCACTTCGGCGACGGATTCACGCGCCAGAGCCAATGCCTGCCAGTTACGTTCGACCAGATCCTGTCCTTTACTGCTGTAGCTTTTCGCAATTGCTCCCTGCAATTCGATCAAAGCGCTGTCGCCGGGTAAGATTTGCGTCAGGTGGAAGAACGCCATTTGCATCACGGTGTTTATACGCGCCGCCAGACCACACTCACGGGCGATTTTGGCCGCATTAATGACGTAGAAACGGGCTTTCTTCTGATTCAGCACCGCCTGAACTTCCTGCGGCAGACGCGCCCAGACTTCATCCACATTGTATGGGGTATTAAGCAGGAATATACCGCCAGGTTTCAGGCGTTCGGCCATCTGATACTTATCGATAAATTGCAACTGGTGGCAGCCGACAAAATCGGCTTGTGAAACCAGATACGCTGAGCGAATGGGATGTTCGCTGACGCGCAGGTGGGAAACGGTCAGGCCGCCTGCTTTTTTCGAGTCATACACGAAATAACCCTGCGCATACCACGGCGTAGAGTTACCGATAATCTTGATATTGTTTTTGGTGGCCGACACGCTGCCATCGCTACCCAGGCCGTAAAACAGCGCTTCGAGCTTAGCGGTGCCGGGCAGGGTGTTTTCTGGCAAAGGCAATGACAGGTTGGTGACATCATCATAGATACCGACCGTGAAGCGTGGTTTTGGTTTCGCGCTATTCAGCTCATTAAAGACCGCCATGACGCAGTCGGGTCCAAACTCTTTGGACGAAAGACCATAGCGTCCGCCAATCACTCGCGGTAAGGTTTCTCGCGCGCCGCAGTTAAACGCTTCCGCCAGTGCGGTCATGACATCCAGGTATAATGGTTCTGCCTGCGCGCCGGGTTCTTTGGTGCGATCCAGAACGGCGATGCTCCGTACGGTTTCCGGTAGGGCGCGCAGCAAATGTCTGGCAGAGAATGGGCGGAACAGGCGCACTTTCAGCACGCCAACTTTCTCGCCGCGAGCCAGCAGTTCTTCGACGACTTCTTCACAGGTGCCAATCGCCGAGCCCATCAAAATAATGACGCGTTCTGCCTGCGGATGACCGTAATATTCAAATGGCTGGTACTGGCGACCCGTCGCCGCGGCGAAGTCGTTCATCGCCTGTTCTACATGATCGTAAACCGCGTTGTACCACGGGTTGGTCGCTTCGCGTGACTGGAAGTAGGTGTCCGGATTCGCTGATGTACCGCGGATAACCGGATGCTCTGGATTTAGCGCCCGAGCGCGGTGAGCATCGATCTCCGCCTGAGGCATCAGTCCGAGGATCGTGTCATCGGCCAGCGGCACAATTTTGTTGATCTCATGCGATGTACGGAAACCATCAAAGAAATGAATAAACGGGACCCGGCTTTTGAGGGTGGCCATTTGCGAAATTAGCGCAAAGTCCTGTGCTTCCTGAACACTGCTGGCGCACAGCATCGCGCATCCCGTTTGACGTACCGCCATCACGTCGGAATGATCGCCAAAGATCGATAACGCGTGAGTCGCAATCGTACGTGCCGCAACGTGCAGTACAAACGGGGTCAACTGACCGGCCAGTTTGTACAACGTTGGGATCATCAGCAGCAGGCCCTGCGATGAAGTAAACGACGTAGAGAGCGCACCGGTCTGCAACGCGCCGTGAACGGTCGCTATAGCACCGCCTTCTGACTGCATTTCTACGACGCGAGGAGTATCCCCCCATACGTTTTTAAGCCCGTTCCCGGCCCAGGCATCCGCCTGTTCAGCCATCGTCGAACTGGGCGTAATCGGGTAGATGGCGATAACTTCGCTGGTACGAAATGCGACCGAAGCAACCGCACCATTACCGTCAATTGTTTGCATACTGACACCCTTACATTGCGCAAAAAGAGGGACTCGCGTAACAGCGGCGAATCCTGTAATTATCCTTCTATTTTAGCAAAAGCCATTCAGGCGCATTTTCGCTTTTGTGTCCCTGGAATAAAGAGAATGAATGGTTTGATCAAAGGAGCAGGCAAAAAATTGCCAGAAAATGTAAACAGCGCGCATAAATGCGTGGTTTGCCTCTCGACGGCAGTGTGTCTGCTGCCTATTATTTATGGCTGTGTCGTTTGGTTAATATTCAGAGGGGAGTAAGATGCGCGCAGCGTTTTGGGTAGGGTGTGCCGCGTTATTATTATCGGCGTGTAGCAGTGAACCTGTTCAGCAGGCAACCGCAGCACATGTCGCACCGGGCATGAAGGCAGCAATGTCCAGTTCCGGAGAGGCAAATTGCGCCATGATTGGTGGTTCGCTCTCCGTGGCCCGTCAACTGGATGGCTCAGCCATCGGGATGTGTGCGCTACCCAACGGCAAACGCTGTAGTGAACAGTCGCTTGCCGCCGGAAGCTGCGGGAGCTATTGAGCCACTGCGTTTATTACATTAAATCCGCAAGTTTATACGTCAGCGTTTGTTCTGCCGTCGCCAGTGTCAACTGGTCAGCAGTCAAATCGACCTGTGCGCCTTGCTTAAACATTTCGCTGACGATGCCGTCGAGCGCGTTAAGCTGTGGATCGGCGCACATCATGCGGGTCATTGCCATATCTTTCACTTTCAACTCGCCGTCGGACAACTTGCCCTGACCGTGGAATTGATTACACATCTTTCCCGATACCGTCATGTTTTCGCCAAAACTCAATTCGGGTGGGTTGTTGGCGACGGTAACAGCTTTACCATTCACGCTCTGCAAAACGAAACGGTGATGCTGTAACTGGTCGCGATTGACGGAAACTTTTCCACTGTTCACACAGCCGGCCATCAGCGTGCTGAGGGCAATTAACGTGACAACTTTCTTCATTAAAATTCTCTAAGTTCGTGACCGGAATACATTTAATATAATAATGATACTGACTATTTTATCATCGGCAATTATCTGAAAATGCCCCCCTAAAGCCTGGGGGCACAAGGATTAGAAGAGGGCGTTTGGACAGGTTTCGCCTTTGGCGATTTGTTTCAGATTTTGCAGAGTCGTTTCAGAAATGCTGGTCAACGCTTCGGCGGTCAGAAACGCCTGATGCCCGGTAAATAGCACGTTATGACAGGCTGACAGACGGCGGAACACGTCATCCTGAATCACATCATTGGATTTATCTTCAAAGAACAGATCGCGTTCGTTTTCATATACATCCATACCCAGTGAACCAATTTTCTGGTTTTTCAGAGCATCGATAGCCGCTTGTGAATCGATCAGCGCCCCACGACTGGTGTTAATAACCATCACGCCGTTTTTCATTTGCTCAAAGGCTTCCTGGTTGAGCAGATGATAATTCTCCGGCGTTAACGGGCAGTGCAGGGAGATAACATCGGACTCCGCAAACAGCGTTTTAAGATCGACATATTCCACGCCTAATTCCAGAGCAGCGGCACTTGGGTAGGGATCGAACGCCAGCAGGCGCATACCAAAACCTTTCAGGATCCGCAGCGCAGCAATACCGATTTTACCGGTACCAATCACCCCAGCCGTTTTGCCATACATGGTAAAGCCGGTCAGCCCTTCAAGAGAGAAGTTGGCATCACGGGTACGTTGATACGCGCGATGAATACGGCGGTTCAGGGTCATCATCATGCCAATCGCATGCTCAGCGACGGCTTCAGGCGAATAGGCCGGGACGCGTACCACCTGCAGACCCAGCTCTTTTGCCGCGTCGAGATCGACGTTATTGAACCCAGCACAGCGCAGGGCGATATATTTCACACCCAGCTTTTTCAGTTCTTCCAGAACCGGTCGGCTGCCATCATCGTTGACGAAGATGCATACCGCTTCGCAACCATGGGCTGTTTTAGCTGTTTTCTCCGTCAGCAGAAAGTCAAAAAATTCAAGTTCAAAACCAAAAGCCTCGTTAACCTGCTGCAGATACTTTTTGTCGTACTGTTTTGTACTATAGATGGCGAGTTTCATAAGACTTTCTCCAGTGATTTTGACGTCACATTAGTTCAATTCAAATTATTTTACAAAATCTAAAAAGTTATTGATAGTCATAGAAGTAATGAATAATTTTAGAGTATCTCTTCTTAATGTGGTCACATTGCTGGATTTAAACCACTTTACTCAGCATAGGGTGATGGCGGAGTAGATACACACTCTTTAGCTGACTAGTATGAAATTTCAGCGTGGGCAGGCAAAATGCCGTGAGCAGAGGGATGAGGGACAGACGAAAGTGAGGTACATTCACATTCTTCCTTGGGGGATGTCTTAACATAACTAGAAATATAGCAAATACATAAGGTTAAATGTGGGTCGACATGAGTGTTAGCTTTTACCTGGCCGTTCCTGACTATAGACATTTGTACTGATAGTAGACTCTTGTCTCCAGGAGTCTACTATCGCCGAACAAAGTATATTTGTGTTATTCAGAAGGCCTGAATCGCCACGGGTTTAACAGACAC
>NZ_SZWZ01000088.1:0-19603 GCF_005281025.1 Citrobacter sp. wls714
AAGTGTCTAGATTATCTGTGGCGATTCACTACACCCTTTTTTAGATTCATAGATACTTGCATCAGATCACGGACATATAATCAAGAAGGTGATAGTGAATAAAAATTTCATGCATATTAAATTAAAAACACTCCTATCTCCCAAAAGTATATTTCAAGGTTTCCATTAACATTCCCGCCTGCCACTTTACGTACACTCATCCTTCCACGCATACACAAAACACTGCAACTAATAAACAACTACATTAAGGTATCAAATACAGATTACATCGGCGAAAACAAGAACTGTAACCCTACCTACATCACAAGTAAAGACGGCAGCATACTTGTGATTTATCGGCATTTCTGGCATGATCTTTAGTGTGTTTAATACAGATTAATCAGTTGAATCAACATTCTAATTGTACACACTGGAAAAATGTCAGACGCTGAGATACATTCACGGAATGTATGTTTTATGTGGAGATATCCTCCCATGTTTCATGGTAAGGCCTACGAATTCGAAAATGTCGATTATTTTTGAAAAAGATGTGTTTCAGCAGCAAGGCCAACATAAAGTGATACGAAAACACAAAATTGCATAAGCTGTCAGTGCGGGATACCTACGAACACATAATAACGCATTGCAATTAATTTATTGCTTATTATTTAAATACTCTTTGAATAGCTCTTTTGACATCTTATAACTAATACAATAATCAGTAATGTCGGACAAAATCATTACTAATTCTAAATTTTTAGTTGATACAGCTTGCTTGTCGTTACTTAATTATTTTTAAGGAAAAAGATTGTGAATACATTTAACCGAACTACCACATGCATCGTGATTTCCGCAGCATTGTTACTTGGAGGCTGTGC
This sequence comes from Citrobacter sp. wls714, assembly GCF_005281025.1. Taxonomy (NCBI): domain Bacteria; kingdom Pseudomonadati; phylum Pseudomonadota; class Gammaproteobacteria; order Enterobacterales; family Enterobacteriaceae; genus Citrobacter; species Citrobacter sp. wls714. The sequence goes on from NZ_SZWZ01000088.1 coordinate 858, forward strand.
CAATACCGGAAGCTCTCTCCTGTCTGGGACAAAGCCGGATCCTCGCCTTACCACCACAGAACAATCACAGTTCTTTAGCGCTTCTGGTGCACAAGGTTGTGGCGTAGGCGCCGTATCCGGCGCAGCTCTCGGCGCGTTAGTAGGGGCGCTAGCAGGTGACTCGAAGAAAGCGCTTGCCGGCGCTGCAATTGGTGGCGCAGCTGGCTGTGCTGCAGGTATGACCGCTAACTACTATCTTGATGGCCTGAAAAAAGATTATGCCTCTACAGCCGATCGTCTGCAGGCTATGGATAATGACATCAGCAAAGATACCGCAGCGGTTGAAAAATCGACGCTGGCGATGAAACAAGTTATTAGCGAAAACCAGGCCACCTTAACCAAAATCAGCATCCAAAAAGATAAAGCTGGATTTGATAAAGTCGGTGCGAAAACCCAGCTGGCGCAAATTGATGCCAACATCAGCAAGATGAAAGAGACCATGAAAGGCATGAAGGATAAAGAATCTGCCTATAAGGTCGCTTTACAAGGTCAAACGACCACCACAAGTGCAGAGAAAAGCAAGCTGGCAAATTTGAACAAAGAATATGCCAATCTCAATAGCAAGATTGCTGCTCTGGAACAAGAAACCAACGAGCTGTATGAACAGCGCCAGGCGATCTCCCTTGGTTAACCCTTTCGGCCGATAGCATTATCGGCCGGTTTAAGACTGCTTAAAGCAGCGTTATTCGACGCTAATGATGGATTATTTGATGAGAAAATACGCACTTCTTGCCGCCCTTGTCCTTACGGGCTGTACTACGTCCCCCCAGGACTGTGATTTACACGCACAAGATCCAAGCTTTATTACCAAACTGAGCTGCGCCACGTCGGGTGGTTATCGTCAGCAGGTTGATCAAAAAGAACAGCAGGTTCGCCTGAGCCAATATCAAAATGAATCGGCCAGGCAACAGCAGGATTATACCCAAAACAGACAGCAGACCTTAAATCAAAAGCTGGCAGATGAACAAGCAAGGCTAAATGCCGTGCGTTCGGATCTGTCGCAGACTCTCGCAAAACTGAAATCAAGCAAGATTCAAAGCCGCGAACGCCAGCAGGAAATTGCCAAATTGCAGGAGCTGCAGCGCCAGTCACAAACGGCAACGAGCGCCAGCGAAATTTCAGCGATTGAGAAAAAGGTCGCCGAAGCCAAGCACAAAATTAAAGTTCTCGAAGAAGCAAATACGCTCCGCTAAAAGCGCAGAAAACGTTCCGGCTGTCTGAGATGCGATGATACACATCTCATGCATATCACCCACAACAATAATGATTTGCTTATGCAACGATTAACAACTGCCGCGCCGATTGATGAAGCAACGCTGACAACCTATGAAGAGACGGTCGGTATCATACATCGTCATCTTCCTCCTTCACTGGCGCTGCTGTATGCCACCGCGCGTCGCAATGCCGAAGGACGCCTGGAGTGGTGGACAGCACGTCAGGGGCTGGCTAAACCTTTTTCCGCACTGAATGACGCCGAACGGCTGACTGTTGAGAATAAACGTCAGCAATATCAGGACATTCTGGCGGGGTTAATCAGCCAGCTGGCCGCGCGCGGCGAAGATAAGTCAGCACATGCGTTGCAAACGCTGCTCACCCAATCACACCACCTCGACGGCTATAGCGTCGGCGGCGAACCGGTGTTGGTCAATTGGGCCACAGCCAGCACAGCGGCACCCCTCCATACAGTAGTGGTTATCCCCTGGTGGCGCGGTTTTCTTCCTTGGCTGGCATTATTGCTACTGCTGCTCCTGCTCGTCGGTGTCTGGTGGTGGTTTACACATCGCCCGGCCGTGAAGCTCCCCGTTGTTACACCAACCCATACCGAATTAACTGACACCAATCCCAGCGTGAAGCTTGAGAAACGTCAGGATTTTGGCCGGATAAAAATCAATCTGCAGTGGAAGCAGGGGGACCACAAAGAGCCTGTCGATCTCGATATTGCCGCCTTTGTGCGCTTAAAAAACGGTGAAATCAGCGGCGCTGAGGCGCTGAGTCATTTGCCCGGCAACTATGACCAGCCACCGTATCTGCTGCTGCAGGAAGATCTGCGTGAAGGCAATGACGTGGATGGCGAATGGCTTTTCGTCAACGGCAGCCACTGGCAGGACATTGATGAGGTGCTGATTTATAGCTTCATTTACGCTGGCACCGATAACTGGCAAGGGACAAACGCCTCCGTCACCCTCTATGTCCCCGAACAGCAGCCGATTACATCCATGCTCACGGATAGCGACCAGCGTAATAATGTCGCCGCCATCGCCAGGCTCAAAAATGTCGATGGCAATATTCAGGTTGAACGCCTTGACCGTTTCTTCCCCGACCGCGAGTCGATGGATAAGCACTATGGCTGGGGTTTCAAATGGACGCCCGGCGCGACCAAAAATTAGCCTGTACCACTGTGGCTTTAGTCAAATTACAGCCTTTAAGGGTTAGATAATGCGAAATTCGATTCAGGGACCACTACTTCGTACCGGAAATAACTCTTCATTCAAGGCGCTGGGTGAAACGGGCTATCCTGTTTTCAAGATGGCCTTCCAGCTACGCGAAGCCATCTATCGTCTTGATGCAGGGCGCGATCTGGCCCGTCATCTGGCTATCCCGCAAAACGATCAGGGCGGTGACAGAACCGACTGGTACAGCAGTTTTCCCGGCGATGTTATCCCGTGGAGCGGCGCAAGCGAAGCGGAGCGAGAATCGGCGCGCCAGCAATTTAATGCGTTTCAAATGGCAGTGCAGTCACTAAGCGAACAGCTGCTCAACGCGGAGCAAAGCGGAACCGGCGGCGATCGTCGGGTCTTTGCCCAGTTGCTTAAATCTGTGACCCATTTCCCCGATTATGAGTTTGTCTATCTCGTTAATGGAACGCTGGTGATCACCTTTTGGGGGTTTGTCCACCCGGAAGGGGAACAACGTCACCCGATGCATTGGCTGAGTTCATCGTCCGTTCCCGCCGCCGCCCTCGCGGCCGTTCCGCCGCAGGCCAGCGCCACGGAAAAAACCGTCGAACCCGCTCCCGCGCCCTTTGTTGATATTCGAACGCGCCGCTGGCGCTGGCGTTGGTTGCTATGGCTACTTTTGGCGTTACTGCTGCTGGCGCTGCTGTTAGGGCTGCTCCGCGGCTGCGCTCCTTCTCTTTCCCTGCCGGGCCTCCCTGGTCTTTCTGCGGATAAAACCACGGTCACCGCTGAACCTGTGGCTACGCACCCGGCCACCAGCACCCATGACGTGGCGATCAGGGGGTCAGAAACCGCCGTTGGCGCTCGCGCCGTACCCGGCATTGTGGAAGGGTCAACCGCGGACGCGCATCCTGCGCTGGATTCAACGGTGCCCGCGATGCCTGCCGACACATCTGACAGAGCGGTAGACGGCGATGCGCCGCCGCCGGCTAACGCAAATGAAGCCAGCGTAGAACCGCCACTGCCGCCCGGCGTACAGGATACCCACGACGAGCAGACGCCTCCGGGCGTGACTCCGGTAACCGCCCCGCCGCTCGTTGCGCCGCAGGGCGAACCGTTAACCCTCCCGGCCACGCTGCCGGACGGCCCGGCGAAGTTTCTTAACGGCGAATGGCGCGTGAATGGCGGTATTCAGGACAAGCACACCGGACGCCCGCTCCAGCTGCAATATAATTTTGACCAGGGCAACGGCACCGTCAGCGTCCGCCAGTCCAGCGGCGTAACGTGCCGTGGCCCAGCCAACGGTAACGTGCAGCAGGGGGCGCTCAACATTACCAACCCTGAGCAAATGACCTGCAGCGATGGCTCAAACTTTATTGTGCCGACCATCGAGTGCAAATCACCTTCCGCGGGTCATGCCGACTGTATTGGCAGCAACGATGGGGAAAAAACCTTCCCGATTCGTATGCTTCAACCTAATTCCTGAACAGGGACGAGATAACTATGTTGCCCGAGATTGTATCTTTTGATCGTCAAGTAACCCTGGTAGGCGACTCCGGGATCCAGTTTATGGATTTTGGTTTGTCTCCAGGACGTTTGCCCGCCGGTGAATTTGTTAAATTAGCCAATGGCGTATTGACCCGTTTAATCTACAACGAACAGCGTGATTACTATTTTTATCAGCCCAGCCCGGCAAATATCGAGAAGGCTAAAAGCCAGTACGATATTCCCGTTGAGCAGAGTCTTAAGCTGTTTGACGGGACATGGTTGCCGCTTCCCCTACTCCGTTTCAGCCCGCCTGACGTCTATCAGGAAGGGCCGCTAAACTGGGCGCGTTTTCGTATCGTCAAGCTGGACAAGCCTGATATGGATGGGCATAGCCATCGAATGACGTTGGCTATCGATACTCGCGTAATGGCCAAACAGCAGGCCGCCGCCGACCTCAGCCCGAACCAGGAAGATGTCAATGCCGGGGCAACCTTTGCGGTGGCGACAGCTACTTATGCCCTTAACTGGTATCTCACGCAAGAGTGGATTGTCGACTGGCTGAAAGAGGTATTTAAAGAGGCGAGCAAAGGCCGGGATATCGACGAACGCGAGCAGGAGCTTAACCAGCAGTATCCGCTGGCGCACTACCTTAACCTTCTTTCACTGATGGCGATTCCCGTCGAAGGTTTGCAAAGTCAGACCGCCCCCATCATTGAATTGCCGCAGTTCAGGGTCATCGCCAATCGGGAAACTAACGCTATCAAGCCTATTCCCGTTGATTTGATCCTCGATGTCGGTAACTCACGCACCTGCGGTATTCTCATTGAAGATCATGGGCAATCAGGTTCAGGTATGCAGCACAACTATGTGCTCAAATTGCGCGATCTTAGCGCGCCGGAACATGTTTATACCGAACCCTTTGAAAGCCGGGTCGAATTTTCACAGGCCTTCTTCGGCAAAGATCACTGCTCGGTGCGTAGCGGCCGCCACGATGCCTTCCAGTGGCCGACGATCGCTCGTATCGGCGGAGAAGCGGGTCGTTTAGCGGCGCGCCGAAAAGGCAGCGAAGGTTCAACCGGCCTCTCCAGCCCTAAACGTTATCTTTGGGATGAAAAATATTACGGTCAGGGCTGGCGATTTAACGGTAGCTACGTGCAGGACAGTAATCCACTCGCCACCGCTGCGCCGTTCGCGAATCTGATCGATGAACGGGGCGAGGCGTTACACACCATCGAAGATGAGATGGATCGCATCCCGGTCTTTACGCCACGCTATTCTCGCAGTTCTCTGATGACCTTTATGCTCGCGGAAGTATTAACCCAGGCGATTAGTCAGATTAATAGCCCGGAACAGCGCATACGTCAGGGACACGCAGGTATTCCGCGTCAGCTACGCCATATTATTCTGACCGTGCCGCCCGGTATGCCGATGGCTGAACGTTGCGTACTGGATGACCGTATGCGTCAGGCGGTCGGTTTAGTCTGGAAAGCGCTACGCTGGCACAACGGCGAAAACGATCCTTATGAGGATGAGCAAGAAGATCATAGTCAGACAAACATTAAAATTCCGCTGCCAAAAATCAGGGTCGAGTGGGATGAAGCGTCCTGCGCGCAGTTGGTTTATCTCTACACCGAGATAAACCAAAACTTTGCCGGTCACCCGGAGTCGTTTTTCGACGCCCTTAGCCGACCCGACAGCACGCAACGTGAAAGAATATCCATCGCATCTATCGATATCGGCGGCGGCACCACCGATCTGGTCATCACCGATTATCATCTCGATCGCAATGGTCATAGTGGGGGCGGCGCTAACGTCCATATCATCCCGCAGCAGCGTTTTCGCGACAGTTTTAAAATTGCCGGCGACGATATTCTGCTAGATGTCATCCAGTCCTATGTGCTTCCAGCCTTTGAGCAGGCGCTGCGTGAAACGGGGGTCATATCCGTTGAGACGCTGATGTCTCAACTGTGCGGCTCGCAAAATATTAGCGCGGCGGAATCCGTGCTGCGCCAGCAGCTCACCCTGCAACTCTTCGTTCCCCTCGCGTTGCACATTCTGGGTAAATACGAGCAATTCGATCCGCTGGACGAGCAAACGCATATCGTGATTAACCAACGTGTCGGCGATCTACTGCCGGTAGGTTCTCTGCGTGATGAAGTCGAGGGCTTTGTTCGCCGCGAAGTACAAAAAGCTGGTGGCCCGACCGATTTCAAACTGGCGGAGGTAATGCTCACTCTGCCGCTCGCCAGAGTGCATAACGATTTGTGCTCGGGTAAGTTCAACATTGATAAAGTGCTAACCGCGCTGTGCGAAGTGCTGAGCTATTATCATTGCGACCTGCTACTGCTGACGGGCCGCCCTTCGCAGCTGCCGGGCATTCAGGCAATTATCCGTCGCAACCTGCCGTTGCCGCCGGGGCGTATTTTACCGCTGCACGGTTATCAGACCGGCACCTGGTATCCGTTCCATAAAAATGGCCATATCGACGATCCGAAGAGCACCGCCTCCGTTGGCGCGATGCTCACACAGCTGTGCGCAAATCACAGCATTCCTAACTTCCATTTCCGTACCTCGGCGCTGAAGCCTTACTCAACGATTCGCCATATTGGCACCATTGATATGGATAACCTGATTCGCAGTGCCGATATCGTTTATCGCCATATCGAATCGGAGAACGGGCAGATAAAACTGCCGACATTCACCGACGAAAATGGCGAGAACACCACGCAAAGTATCATCATGCGTGGCGATTTGCGGCTGGGTTATCGTCAACTGGATGCCGAACGTTGGGCCGCCGCACCGCTTTATACCTTACGTTTTAGCGAAGAAGGCCGTAAGAAGTTTTCCGCCGCCTTCTCCGTGGATAACGGTTCACCGTACCTGAAAGTGAGACTGGCTATCGACAAAGGCAAACGGGCGCGCCAACTGGGCTTAATCAGCGATCGGTTGATGATTGCGGATATCACCAGCAACACCGATAAGTCATTCAGCAAGCGTGATGTAGATCTGGAACTCAATACTATGCCCGATACGGGGCTCATTGATAGCCGACACTGGCTCGATAGCGGGAGTGTTAAAAAATAATGAATAGCGATCAAAAATCTCTCACTCAGGGTTGGGCAGCTATCGCTCAGGGCTGTCAGGACGCACTTGGCTGGGTTGATGCAGTGCGTTCCGGTTCACGTCGCCTCGACAACGAGGCGGATAAACTCAACCTTAGCTTGCTCCGCACGCGTAACCAGGCCAATAGCCTGACGTTGGTCGCCAGAACGCCAATGACCGTCGGTTTTTTTGGCATTTCTCAGGCCGGGAAATCCTATCTCATCTCCGCGCTGGCAGCGGGCAGCAATGGTTCACTGGAAGCCCTTTATGGCGAACGGCGCGTCGACTTTATCAAAGAAGTGAATCCCGTCGGCGGCGGTAAAGAGGCCACCGGCCTGGTCACCCGCTTCACCCGCCAGGCCCCCGCTGCGCCTGCGGGCTATCCTGTACCTCTGCGCCTGTTCAGTGAAATCGATCTGGCCAAAATTCTGGCAAACGCCTGGTTTAATGATTTCAACCACGAGCAGCTGAGCTTTCAACTTGATGAAGCCAGGGTTGAAGAGCGACTGCGCCCCTTCCTACAACGCGCCACACAAGCAAAAAGCTATAACGGCGTGAGCCAGGAAGATGTGGTTGCCTTATGGGATTACCTGAACGCCTCGTTCAGAAAATCGGTTGAAAAACTTGAACACGCCTATTGGCCGCAGGTGTTGAAAATTGCCCCTGCGCTGAGTCCTGGTGAACGCGCAGAGCTATTTTCTTTATTGTGGGGAGAACTGCCGGCCCTCACCGAGACCTATCGTTCATTAGCCAATGTGCTGACCAAACTCAATCATGCCCGGACGGTGTTCGCCCCGCTGGAGACGCTGATCGATCACAGTAATGGCAGCATTATGAACGTCGACAGCCTTAACCGGCTAGGCTCCAGCCAGGATCGCCACGTGGAGATCCGCTACTGGAAAGAGGAACAGCAAATCGGCAGCGCCAGCTTAACCCAGGCGGAACTGGCAGCGTTAACCACCGAGCTTATCTTCCCGTTAGCGGAAGTCGAGGCCGACAGCGTCGTGGAGCAGGTCGATCTGCTTGACTTCCCTGGGTATCGCGGGCGTCTTAAAATTACCGCACTGGAAGAGGCCGGTAGAGAGGGGCTTAATCCCATTTGCCAGCTTCTGCTGCGCGGTAAAGTCGCCTATCTGTTTGAACGTTACACCGATAATCAAGAGATGAACGCGCTGGTCGTGTGCGCCAGCTCCGCCAAACAGAGCGATGTTGCTGACGTCGGTCCGGTATTAAACCGCTGGGTAGAAAAAACGCAGGGTAAAAGCGCCGAAGAACGTCAGGGCCGTAACCCTGGGCTGTTCTGGGCCATCACCATGTGCGATATGCGCATCAACAGCAGTCTGCAACTCACCACCGAACAGTTAAAAGAAGGCTGGGAAGGTATGCTGCACATGACCTTGCTGGAGCGTTTCGCCCAATATGATTGGCTGCAGCAATGGGCGCCCGGCCAGGCGTTTAATAACTGTTTCCTGGTGCGAAAACCGGGGCTGGATAATCCGTTCATCGACCTAAAAGACGGTACAGAACAGGAGCGAAACAAGGAAGCGTGCATCACCGAGCGCTATCGCCAGAAGCTCGACGAAATGGGCAGCACCTTCATTAGCGCTAAAAACGTGCTGCAACACGTCACCGAGCCGAGCAAAGCCTGGCACGCGATGCTCGAGCTCAACGATGGCGGCATGGGACGCTTAACCAAAGCGCTGCGCGGCGTCGCGCATCTGGAATTCAAGCTGGCACGTTTGCAGCAACAACTTGAGCAGTGTCGCGAGGAGACCGGCAATCGCCGCCTGGGCCGCTGGTACGAAAAAGACGGCGACGGGCAGCTCGTGAAAAAACAGGCCATCGCGAAAGAGCTATGGCAGGGGCTGTCCGCCTGCTCCCACAGTATGGGAGAGCTAATTAATCGTCTGGATCTGCCGACGCAGGAGCTTAATAACATCTATTTAAGCATTCGCGACCGCAACCCGGAACCGTCAAGCGATGGCGACAGCCTGGCGGCAAACGCGTTTGCCGCCAGGCCATTTGGCAACAACCCCTTCGGTGATAACCCGTTTGGCAGCGATCCATTCGCCGCCGCACCGGCTGAAATCGCCGTGGTTGACGCGCCAGCGTCAACTGCCCAGGAAAGAGTCGGCCAGGACGATGATTTCGCCCATCAGGCGTTTAAAGCCTGGGTCGCGCATCTGCGTGAACTGCCGCAGCAAGCGCCGCAGTGGCGTCAGTTGGGGATGAACAGCGAACTGATTAATCATCTCAGCGAAGAATTGATCACCGCAGCCACGCGCCTCGATCTGGAAGGCACGCTGAAACGCGCGCTGGCGGGTCAGGAGCAAGCGGGTACGCGGCGTGAACATCTTATGGCACGCCAGGTTCTGCGAGCCCAACTGACTATGCGTGATTTTATCGCCTGGTTTGGTTATCTCACTCTACCGCCTGAAAAGGTGCCCAACAGCTACGTTGGCGAGAAAAATAAAGTCTTCCTGCGCCAGAAACCGCTGATGAACGACGAGCTGCCGCAGCTCGCCGCCGTTGCGCCGCAGCCGGGTGTCTCTTATCTGGGAGACTGGCTATCCGCCCTGATGAGCGTCGTACTTGATAACGCTGGTCATAGCGCCACGCGCGATATTTCCGTCGAACATAATCGCCAACTTGGTCAGATTATCAGCCAATTAAAACAAGAGAACATGCCATGCTAGCTAAAATCATCGCCTGCCAACCGGCAGAGCCGGGTACCGCACAATTGATGGTTCGCCTGCGTGGCGAAACTGCGGTGCTGCCCGATCTGACCTTTACGCTTTGTAATAACGAGCAGAACTATCTGCAGCCCGATGGCAGCTGGAGCCCTGCACAGCACTGGTTTACTGTCAACGGCGGTTACTCCCTGGCCAACGGCAGCGGCTTTCGTATCGGCCCTACTTTACTTGACCCTTTGCTGGCAAACGCAAGCCAGGTCCAGATTCAGATCAAGCTGGCTTCAGGAGAAGTGCGCAATACCACCCTCCAATTGGTGCGTGATGAGTTGCTCTCTTCTGAAGCCAGGGGCGCGACGGGTAATTACAGCAGCAGCAGTATGCTGGCAACCCCAGAAACCGACTCCGCACCAGTGGCCATCGTAGAAGCGCCCGTCGCAGAATCTGAAACCATTGCGCCGACCATTCATGCCGAGCCGCAGCCGCAACAAAAACCTGCGGCTTCCCGCCTCCCGCTCATCATCGCCGCCATCCTGCTTTTAGTGGTGATTGCTGGCGCGCTTTGGTGGTTCATGGGCCGGGACAAAGGTCAGGAGGTGGTCCCGGCGGTACAAGCTCAGCAAGCCCCCGCCGCCGCCGCCCCTGAAGCGACGAACACCGAGCCTAAAGCCCCGGCTGGCTGTTCCGCACAGAGTTTAGACACGCTGAGCGAGCTTGAATTCGTGCAGACGTGCGTTCAGGAAAAACTCGATAGCGATAAACTGCTGGCCATTATCCAGTCAGCGAAAGAGGCGAAGAAATGCGGCGTCGCCCAGCGCCTGTACGCAAATCGCGCGCAGGGCGGCGATACCAAAATCGCCCTGATTTACGCCGGTGAGTACGATCCGAAATACCATCAGGCAAGCGAATGTTTCAAAGAGGCGGATAAAGATACCGCGGCCTATTGGTACGAAACGGTACTACAATCAGAACCCGAGAACCAAACGGCTAAGCAGCACCTTGAGGAGCTAGCAAAATGACCCGGACTTTTTTTTGCCGTCTGGCGCTGCCATTATGCGGCCTGTTGTTCAGCGGGCACCTCTTTGCCGCCGAGGGCGATAAACCGCTGCTTCAGGAAGGGAAGAAAACGCTATACCAGCGCATCCTGACGACGCCAGGCTGTAAGCTTAGCGACAACGCCGGGGATGAAAATGGGCAGCTTCAGCCTGCCTTTAGCAGCCTTTATGTTTATCAAAAGGAAGAGGCTAAGGGGCAAAGCTGGCTTAAAGTCGGGCCGGATAGCTATGGCAAAACCCTTGGCTGGTTGCCGAAATCCTGTACCGTAGACTGGAAAATGCAGCTGACGCTGGCGTTTACCAACCCGGCCAACCGCGATCGGTTACTCTTTTTCAAAGAGAAAGAAAGTCTGGATAATATTCTTTCTGCCCCCGATCCTGTCTCTCTGGTGGCGCCGCTGCGCGCCAAATTGAAGCGTGACGGCCACGCTGAAGGTATTCAGGCCCAGGAGCCGGAATATTTTGTCGATCTGCAAAAGCAATTTTATCTGCTGCCAATCCTGAGCGGCGAAGAGGTCATGACCGAAGATGGCTTCTATACGCGCCTGCTCAACGTGGCCTCCGTCAGCAAGGCGGATGATAACGCAGCGGCAAAACAAGATAACGACGTAAACCAGTTGAAAGGCTTTAACGCTTCGGTGGTGTTCGTTATCGATTCAACCATTTCAATGGGGCCGTATATTGAGCGCACTAAAGAGGCGGTCAATAAGATCTACGACAAAATTAAACAAGAGCATCTGGATGGGCAGGTCAAGTTTGGTTTGGTCTCTTATCGTTCAAATACCAAAGCCGTACCGGGACTTGAATATAACACCCGCATTTTCGCCGACCCTAACCAGGTCAAGGACGGCGCGGATTTTCTGCAGAAAGTCGCCGATCTTAAAGAAGCGAAGGTCTCAAGCTCTTTATACGACGAGGATGCCTATTCCGGCGTGTTATCAGCTATTGATGACATTGACTGGAGTCCATTCGGCGCCCGCTATATGGTGCTGATTACCGATGCTGGCGCGATTGAGGGCAGCAATAAACTTTCAGGAACCGGCCTTGATGCCAGCCAGCTCCGTCTGGAAGCCGGTAACCGCGGCATTGCTATTTATACGTTGCACCTGAAAACCGCCAGCGGCAAAGCAAACCATACCAAAGCCGAGGGCCAGTACCGCGATCTCTCCAATTTTGATAGCACGCAATCTAACCTTTATCAGGCGGTGAATGCAGGCGATATCAAAATGTTCGGTCAGCAGGTTGATGCCCTGGCGTCAGCCATTACGGAACAGGTGAAAGCCGCCTATATGGGGGATGCCGCCATTGGCAGCGCGCTGTATGCCAAAGATGAGGGGCAAAAGCTCACGGCGGAGCAGAAATTGCTCCAGGATACGGCGTTAATCGGGCATGCGATGCAGTTAGCCTATTTGGGCAAACGCAACAGCACCCAAGCCCCGCTGGTGTTCCAGGCCTGGATTAGCGATCGCGATCTGATTAAGCAGAACATCCCCACAACAGATGTTCGCGTGCTCTTAACCAAGGGACAGCTGAGCGATTTAAGCGATGCCGTCAGCCAGATTCTGAAAGCCGCTAATGAAGGGATGATCTCGCCCACTAAGATGTTTGAACAACTGCGCACCGTTGCGGCAACAATGGGGACCGATCCTAACCAGTTGAAACAGCAAGACAGCGCGAGCATCGGCGATCTTGGCGTGCTGGGCGAGTATCTGGCCGATCTTCCCTACAAAAGCGATGTGCTGAATCTCGATGAAGAAACGTGGAAAAGCTGGGATGGGCTGTCACAGGAGAAATTTATCCGCACACTGTCATCCAAGCTGCGTCACTATCAAAAATATAATGCAGATGTCGACCGCTGGGTCGAGCTGGCGCAAGGTAGCGATCCGCGCGATCGCGTGTATCCCATCCCACTGGAAATGATGCCCTGATGCTGCACATTGAAGACTTGTGCGTGGTTCGTGGTCAGGATCATCAGGCTCACCGTGTTTACCTGCCGCAGCTTTCGCTGCGGCCAGGCGAGGTGGTGGCGGTAACGGGTGAAAGCGGCTGCGGTAAAAGCACGCTTCTGGAAGCCATTGGTTTAGTGTTGCATCCCAGCAAAATTGGGCGTTTCACGCTCAGCAAAGGGACACAGCAGCAGGATATTGCCGCGTTGCTTCTGGGCGAGCGACATAATACACTCGCTGCGATTCGGGCACGCGAACTTGGCTTTGTATTACAAAACGGTGGCCTCCTTCCCTACCTGAACGTCAAAGATAATATTCTCTTGCCGTGCCAGCTGCTGGGAGCCCCCCCTGACAGCACCATGCTGGATAGGGTCATCGACACGCTAAAACTGTCGCCACTATTGGCAAAATATCCTACCCAGCTCTCCTTTGGCGAACGGCAGCGCACCGCTTTTGCGCGCGCGATATTACATCGCCCGGCGCTGGTACTGGCAGATGAACCGACGGCGGCGCTCGATCCCTACAATGCCCAGAAACTATTTAGCCTGTTTATCGAACTAGTCCGTCAGGAAGACATGATGGCGCTGGTCGTTTGCCATGACTGGCCTCTGGTCAAACACTTCAATTTACCCTGTTTAGCTGCGCAGCCAGAATCGCTGACGGCGTCATCACAGAGCGAACGGGGAGGTACTTACTTTGTCCTTTAATCGTGCAAGACTGCTCGGTCGCCTTGCAATGCAAGACCTGTGGCACGATCGCATCATCTCTTTTTGCATCGTCTCCTCTCTTGTTGCGGTCATCGCCCCTTTACTGCTCCTTTTTGGCCTGCGCTTTGGCATTGTGAACCAGTTACAAAACGATCTGGCCAACGATCCCCGCAATCTGGAGATCCGCATGTTGAGCAGCGGAAGCTACGATCAGCACTGGATCACGCAGCTACGGCAGCGGCCTGATGTCGGCTTCGCCATCGGGCAAACGCGCTCGCTCAATACGCTGACTGACTTGCAGACGGACAGCACACATTTTATTGAAAATGCGGAAGTCATTCCGACAGAGGCTGGCGATCCTTTGCTCGGCACGCAGGTGCTCCATCATGACCATGAAGTTGTTATTACTCAGGAAGCGGCACGCAAGCTGGCGGTGAAAACCGGTGATACGCTCACGCTACGCGTGAGTCGTATGCTCGATGAACGCCGCGAATGGGGACGTAAGCGCGTGACCGTGGTGGGGATTTTGCCAGCCACCTATTTTAATCGCCCCGCTATCTTTACCCGCCCCGCGTTATTAATGGCTCTTGAACATTTTCGCGATGGCTATGCGGTAACAGCGTTAGGGGTCGCCAGCGGCGCTCAGCTTAACGGTAACGCGCCGCGCTACGCCCGCGCAAGGTTGTACGCACGCGATATTGACCATGTCGCCAGCCTTGAACGCGATTTGCGCGCCCAACGCATCGAAACCACCAGTCGGCTGGCGGATATTGAGAATGTAAAAAGCATTAACCGAGTGTTGGGCATCATCTTTAACACGATCGCCATCACCGCGCTCATTGGCTGTATCGCCTCGTTAATCGGCTCGTTTATCGCCAATGTCGATCGTAAACGTAAGCATATTGCTGTACTTCGTCTGCTGGGCTTCACGCGACCAGCCGTAGGCGTTTACGTCATTAGTCAGGGCGCTTTGCTCAGCCTGATGGCCTATATCGGCGGTTTTGGCATCTATTTTTTAGCCAGCCAGATATTTAACCGGGCGCTGTCCACAAGCCAGGCCACCGGTCAGATGATTTGCAAGATAACGCCCTTACACGGCCTTATCGCACTCTTACTGACGCTGGTTGTGGCCACGCTGGTTGCCGGTATCGGTGCCTGGCGCGCGATCCATATTGAACCTGCGCAGAGCCTGCGCGAGGCATAACCCTTATTTTTTTAATTTGCCCTAAGCATCTATTTTAGCGGAGATCGTTCATGGCCTTTACTCCTTCCACATTATCGCGCTGCCTGGCGCTAGCCCTGCTGGTGAAGATCTCCCCCGCGCTGGCAGAACCGTGGGCAGAGAAAACCTATAATCCGAAGCCGGATAGCGATGACGTGATTTTGCCTATGCCCTGCGAAGGTTCGATGGTATTTCGTCGGGTAGAAATTCCAGTAGCCGGTCCTCTGGATGATATTCCCATCACCTTAGGGGAAGATGGCGGTGAATGGGGCTTTGTGGAACACAGTTATCCCACGTTTATCGCCGGTAGCTTTACTGAAACGCCCCAAAATAAAGGCCGTTATTATTTAATGGCGAAATATGAGCTGACGGCATTGCAATATCAGGCATTAACTTCCGATACTTGCCCGACACCATCGCGTAAACTTAGCCTCCCTCAAACCAGCATCAGTTGGTTTGAGGCCGTTAATTTCTCCGATAAATATAACCAGTGGTTACGCGCAAACGCGCTCGACAAGCTGCCGAAAGAAGATAACAATCCAGGTTTTTTACGACTGCCCACCGAAGTAGAGTGGGAGTTTGCCGCGCGCGGCGGTCTGAAAGTGGATACCGCACAGTTTCGTGATTCCCGTTATCCGATGGACGACATCAAAAATTATGAGTGGTATTCCGGTTCGCAGTCCTCAAACGGGAAACTTCAGCTCATCGGTCTGTTAAATCCTAACCCGCTCGGCCTGTACGATATGTTAGGCAACGTCTCTGAGATGATGTTTACCCCCTTCTACCTCAATAAAATTAATCGATTGCATGGCCAGGCTGGCGGTTTTGTGGTGCGTGGCGGCAGCGTGATGTCCAGTGAGTCGGATATCCGCAGCGCTAGCCGTAAAGAAATTAACTATTACGATAATGCCCAGCCTTTTACCAGTAAAACAATGGGCCTGCGGTTGGTGCTGGTTTCCCAGGCAATTACCTCAACGGACCGGGTCAAACTTCTTGAGAAAAACTGGTCGACTCTCGGTGATGATAAAACGGGTGCAGAGAGCAGCAAATCCGGGTCCAATGATACGGCGAAAGCGTTAGGTAGCCTGGCTTCTGGCGTTGAAGACGGCGAGCTGAAGAAAAAGCTGAAAGATCTGGAAAACCAACTTCGTGCCAGCAACCAGCAGCAGCAAGAAGAAAGAGCACAGTCTATCCGCGCCAGCCTGAATCTGGGCTCTTTTCTCTGTACCAAATTACAGGACGATGGTCGTTTCCTTGACTTCCTCAATCACAATTATGAGCTGCTGTGCAAAGATAAAGACAGCAGCGATGCCAACTGTGCCATCCGCAAAAATAAGCTGGCGGAACAAACCGATCGTCTACAGCAGCTAACGAGCTACTACGCCAGCAGTCTGGTGGATTCCGGCACCCTGTATGGGCAAGCAGGGCTAAAAGGCGAAGTGAACGTGTTCAATCAGATGCTGACGCTGAATAAACGTCTTTCCGGTCTTAAGCCGTTCCTCGCTGCTCATTGGCAGAATCAGCAAAAATACCTAGCGAACGGCAAAATTGATACAGCTGGCTGGCTGGATACCTGCAAACAAGTAAAGAACGGCCACTAATCTTAAACATGTCAGTTTATAAAGGAGTAAGGAACGTGAAATTAACTCTACGAATTGCGGCGTTGACCATTGTCTGTATGTCACTCAGCCAGACAGCTTTAGCTGCGTCTTACAGTGCGGAGGATCAGGAACAATTAACGCTGGAATGCCTGCTCACCAATAATAAATACGCCAGCGCCTTTATTGCGCAGGATAGCGCGGGATATGCCCTGGGAACCCAGTCTGCTCCGACTGCTGAGCTGAATCTTGTCACTAATCAACCGGGGGTTAACGCCTACTATAATTCTCAGATGATCGCCGGTGGCTCGCTTTACTGGATACGTGTCGTCAAAGGCCCCTATGAATATATTGTTTACGATAAAGAGCAGCACGGCGATATGTCAGGTGTGGTTGTCACAAAAAAAGGGAAAAGAATCTTCCACAAAGATTGCAAGGAACCTATCAAGGTGGGTACACAAAACGATAGCAGCATCTTTAGTCGAGTTGCGCAAGAAGATACAGAAGGCGATCGTATTATCGATTTAATCAACAAAGCATAAACGCTTGTTGCGTTGTAATGGGGATGTATCTCTGTCATCCCCATAGAAGGCAGGTAAAATTACCGACTTTTTTGTACGCTCATTTTTAATGGTTGATAATATTGCGGATCAAACATCGACAGTGGCAGGGCATGGACTGAACCATCCGAAGACGTTTCCTCAACGTGGGTAATCACGATGTTGGCTGTATTTTCAACCGCATCACAGCTGAATTCAGTTGCCGAAAGGGTTGAGCGAGTTGCGCTGCTATCGCCAAACGGCTGAACATCAAGAGTTCCTTTTTCCAGAACGGCTCCCGATTTATCAGTTAATTGCAAGTTGACCATCAGGTTATTGAATGTCCCATCACCGCCGTTATCCAGCCGGAATACCAAAGAACACACGCCCTGCACCCAACTGCTATCCGTATTACGAATACTAATATACCGATGGTCATTCTCCGCACTCACTGCGGGGCCCACCATGCCGCCACAAAGTACAGCCAGCAATAAGCTGCATAATGTTTTCTTAATCATAATATTCTACGCCCTCATTCCTCACGCCGCCTCACCAACTTCTGTTCTCTTCCCCGACAGGCATGTCGGTTTTAGCCTATTTCAGTGCCAACTCAATCTGTTCTATTGCTTTCTAAGTATATTGTAATGAGCTATATGTTTAAAAAATAGTAATACACTAAACAAACTAGCACTTCAATTTAAAAGCGTTACTCACAAAAAAATAGAGCGATAATTAGTTCATTAAAAAATAATAACGCTCCAAAATTAGTAATTTTTATTCTTTCTTGTTGCTTGTAGAAAAAATAGCCTGTTCAATAGGTCCTATGCATAACTCATTGAGATGGATCATTTGAGTATATGAACTGTTTTGCTAACGTCATTAATCGTTATTATGTAAATCAATGTCTTATTTTCCTACGTATATATAATACAAGATATAAGGAAATGGTATTCTATAAAAATATTGGTGCAGAATAATTAATGCGTAGTTGTTGCATGGATGTTTTTAAAAAGTTAACGAATGACTCCGTGAATAACATAACATAATATAAATTAACAAATAGGTATAAAAAGTAATGGCTACTAAAATTCGTATGGAGAATCCACGTACTGGCGAGACAGTAACAGGATTTTATGGTTTTTCCTGGACTACATTGTTTTTCGGAGCGTTTCCAGCTCTTTTCAGAAAGGATTTCATAACCTTCATCGGTACTTTTATCGTGCTGATTATCCTTGCTTTTCTCACCATGGGTATTGGCTCGACGATTGGCATGATTATTTGGGCATTTATGTACAATAAGTACTATACAACTAATCTTATTAAGAAGGGTTTTGCTTTTGCAGGAACCAACACAGAGAATGAACTTGCATCAGGTAAGCTTAATCTCCGCTTAAATGCTGATAACTGCCTCACATACAGAATTGGTAATTAAGCATCTAATTGAGCCACCAATGAGTGGCTCATGTATTCATTATTCTTCAGGTACGAACTCAGTAATGTACTGGCCAACACGATTCTTACTCAATGTGTAAGTAACCATCATTTTATCACCATCAGAAAATTCGCATACCCCATAGCATATGAGTTTATTCTATTTATCTTTTATGGTTATCTACTCATAGATATCAATCATAGCAAAGTCGACATTTTTATCACCGAGCACCTCGTGATATTGTTCTATCAGGATAGCCCTTGTTTTTTTAATAATTACAGTCCTTTTGACCAACGTCGTAATCAGGATCAGTTGCTAGTGTTAAAATGGATGAAAGTAACCATACAGAGATAATTATAAATCTCATGTCATAGTAATCTCTTCGTGACATTCGCTTCATTAGGAGTTGATGAACTCAAAACTGTTATGTGTGGGCTGACCAAACACGGCAGGCTGGCGAAATTCTACTCGCCCATACTAATTTCATCGGCATTGGTCCGCTTTGTGCCCAGGCTGTGTGAAAACTACTGAT
>NZ_SZWZ01000050.1:0-10339 GCF_005281025.1 Citrobacter sp. wls714
GCCCCCGACCACCATGAACAGGCCGACGCCATTACCTGCGCTGATCGGTAACTCACCGGTGCAACCGCTGGTATCAAGCCGGGCCAGCGAGTCACGCAGCCAGGTAATGCTGTCGTCTCCATATTCAAACGAGCGGGACGCGCCAGACGGCGCCCCCTGCGATTTGATGCGGCGCGCGCCGGACGAAGTAGCCATAAGCGCGGCGGCGTACATCAGGATCAGCTTCGCGGTGCACTCGTCATACCCCGCGCCATCGAGGCACGGGATGATCTTGTTGACCACGCAGAGAATCGGCTCCAGCAGCGCGCCCGGGATGGAGTAACCCAATTCACCGAGGAACGCCTGCACGTCTGCCGCTGTGATTGGGTCAGCCATGGTTATTTCGCCTTCTTGATAGCTTCTGCCATTGCCGCTTCAGCTGCGTCAGCACGTTTTGTTTCAGCGTCCAACTTAACTGCGCTTTCCTGCTTCAGTTGCTCAATCACTTCGGCATGCTCTTTATCCTTAGCATCAATTTCAGACCGGGCCTGTTCCAGTTGAGCCAACGCCTCATTGAGTTTTGACTGCAAATCGGATGCACTGGATGCCACAGGCGCAGAAGGTGTCGCCACTTCAAAGACGAGCTTTTCACCCTTCTTCTCGGTGGATTTCTCTACCTTGCCCTGCTCAATCCACTTTTCAGCGATCGAGTCAACGACATCATAAACCTGTCCAGCCTCCAGCTTTTGAAGGCTGGCACCGGCAAAGAGGTTTGCTACCAATACCTTTACGAGTGCCATGTTGTTTCCTTAGCTTGAAGCGTGAATAACAGAGTAGTGACCGTTGATGTCCTGCTTGACCATCAGGCCAGCAGCACCCCAGGTGCGCCATACGTAATCTGAGTTATAGTGCAGACGCGGATCGGCAACAGTACCGAATGCCTGACCGACGATAGGAGCAATCACGCCAGCCTGAAGCGGTACGATTACGATTTCGTTTCCGGTCAGCTCAGCATCTTCTTTGATTGCCGCGATGCCTGACAGTTTGGAGATCTCTTCCAGCACAGTGCGGAGCGAGTTCACATCGAAATACTGTTCCCAGTTGGACATGATTTCGCTGGAGACGTACCACGTCTGCTGGCCGTACTGCATGTTTTGCAGCTTAAGGACGTCACGCAGGGCGATCGCCGCGGCACGCATGGCTTTCGGGTCGGTGCTGGTTGCGAAGTTAACAGTCAGTGTCACCTGGGCCACACGCTCATCGTGACGTAAACCCTTCCAGGTCTTGTCATCGAATTTGATGTAGTTACCGTCTGCGTCACGGAAGCCTTCCCAGATGTAGTCCACATACTGTCGACGCACATCATCAACAGATCCGGCCTGAGCATCCGCCAAGGATGAGAGCGCAGAGCCTTTATTGAATACCGGATCACGCCAGTTAAACTTAAAGCCGCTGTCGTGGATCGGTACCATGGTGCCATCGAAGGTGTAGGACTTCGCATCCAGCGCAGCACCAATCTGACCGGACATGGAAGTGTGCGCCCAGCCACGGCCGCCGGTGCGAGCGTATTCGTACACAGACTCTTCCAGGCGAACAGAGCGAGACAGCGGCATCAGGTCGTTCAGCAGCGTGAATTCAGTGTTCGGTTCGAATTGCTTAAACACAGTCTGGTCATAGGCCTTGTAAAGACGACGGATATCGTCGACTGCGTTTACTGCGTCCAGCACCGGGGCATTTGCCGCTTCACCGCGGACACGAGTACGAGCAATAAAGTCTGCCACAGCCTGAGCGCTGGAATTACGAGCGAACGTAAGCTCATTGAACTGAGCCATGTTGGCTTCGAGGTTCCCGGTTTCGGTCGCCTGCTTAGTGGAGAATACAAACATTCAGGTGCTCCTTATTTAATGACCACGCGCAGGAGGTCACCTGCCGTTGCAATGGTGTATGAGCGGTCTTCTTCTACGTAGCAGCGGACCGATTCATCAGTACCAACAGCCTTAACACGACCGTTGGCAACAGAGAGCGGCTGCCCTTTCGTATAAGTGCCTGCTACAGCGGGAACGTTGAAGAAAACGCCCGGGGTTGGGTGGAAAGCAACAACCCAGTCGCCAGCCTTGATGACGTCGTCTACGGTTTTGCAACGCAGGTAGTCATAGTTGGCTACGTAGAGGATCGCGGCTTCATTGCCATCCACAGACGCGGTGAATTCCTTCGTTGTGTTGTCGAAGAAACCAATCGTACCAGGAGGCGTATCAGCGGCTGCGGCACCTTCTCGGTGAAGTTGTGGGTTTGCGAAGATACCGCCCGCGTGAATTACGTGTTTTCCGTCTTTAGCCATTTTTTACTCCGGCATTTCGCTGACTGATTGGGTGTTAGTAGCCTGATGGCGGAATGCACCGTTCAGACCAAAAGATGTCTGGCACTTGGCATACATGGCGTCGAGTGCCTTACCGTCCAGATCTGCGACTTCTTCATCGCTCATGTTCATCGCCAGCTTCACAGCCGCGCGCTTTTCGCCCTTCTCTTTGTCAGAGTTGGCATTGATCTGGCTGTTAAGTGCGGTGACCTGCTGAGTAAGCACTTTCGCCCACGCTGGCATCTCTTCGCTGTTGTTAGCTTGCTCTTTAGCCTTCTTGTCATCCGCTTCTTTCTTCTCACGTGCGGACTTCTCTTCAGGCGTTTCTTCTTTGCTGTCGGCGTTTTCTGCCAGCATCTGGTTATATGCGTCCATCAGTTCGGCATCGGTTTTACCGTCAACCGATTTACCTTTGGCCTTCAGCGCATTAACGATGAGCTCTTTCATCGGGTCTGTTTCCTTCTGGGTTGAATCGCTGTTGGCGCCGAAAAACGCCTTTAGCTGGTTGAAAAATGTTTTGAACGCGGGGTCTTGCTGGTCTGGGGTGGTAGAATCTTCGAGACTGACGACCTCGATTTCGACTTCATCACCCTCAGCGTTAACGAAGATGCCAACCCCCTCTTCCGGCGTTCCAGCGCCAGGCTCATCAAGCAGTACCGCCACATGGTCAAACATCATGTTGGTGGCGATTTCGTTGTACTTTTTGCCCTTTGACTCACCGTTGGCAGCGATACCGGAATACAGCAGGCCGGTGGAGATGTGGATCGGGTCGGAGTTGGTACCGGCCAGCATCTCATCCAGGCGGTTAATCAGGCGCTTGCCCTTATCGCTGGATTCGGCGTACTGGCGGTTAACGTACATGTCGCCCGTCACCTTCCCGTCTTTGTGGCTCACGTTCTGTAGCCAGGCCCCGACGTGGTACTCATTCACCGCCCGGACATCTCGCGCCGACACATGCTTGCCGTCCACTTTCGGGTGACCCAGCGGCATCGGGTTACGCTCGAGCGTGTTGTAGGCCTTTTCGATTTCTGCTGCCGGGTACAACTTCCGGTTCATCACGATATCGTCCACGACAGGCGTGATGCCGCGAACCACGATATGTGGCTTGCCGTCGATGGTTTCAGTGGTGATGTTTGAAGCGGAGTTGACGACGGTCAGCACGTTAACGCGATTGCGTTTCATGCTGGGTCCTCATTGTTGGATTTCAGGCAATAAAAAAGGCCGCCGGAGCGACCTTATGGTGATAATTAAAGTTGGCTGTCCTTTCCCATGGAAAAACCGCTAACCTTTTCGATTGGGATTCTCACAATAGTTCCTTGAACTGTAGTCCACCCGCCATCCCCTTTCATATACGATGGGTTTCTAATATGGAGGAAATTCAGCGGAATGGTGCGTCCTTCTTGACTTACATATTCATTAGCCAAGTCATCAAAGAATGATGCCATTGCATCTTTCAACTCATCACTGACATTGGCCTTTCTAAGGTTGGTTGCTATTGTTTCTGCGTAATCTTTACCCGATACCAGTTGGCCGGCGACAATCTGTCCACCAACAATTATGGTGACATCGACCCCAACCCCTACATTTGCCAAAAGCACAAGATGCGATAAAGCGCTGTCTTTCAGATTCTGCGGGTGTGCAATAACTTCTTGAAGTTTTTCTTCATTGTCCATGATATTCCTCCATTAATGACTCAAGAAGATTGCCACCCTTTTCTTTCTTTCGCCAGCTTATCAGCCAGTCCTTCATTGAAAATGCTGCCGTCGTCGTTGAGTAGCACTGGAATCTGGCTGCAATAGCAGTTGTACCGGTTGCCGTTCTCCGCGTAGAAGTCGCGCACCTCTTCGGTGGTGTAAACCTTGCCGTGGCGGCTGGCGTGCCAGTTGCGCGTCGTTGGTTTTAGCGCTGACAGCCACAGAAGGCCGGTATTCAGACCTAACCTGTCAGCGGCCCAGTCCGTTTCGTTCCATTGCGCCTGCCGAAGCGCGCCGACCTGCTCAGACTGAGCGATGGTTTTGGCCTTCGACATCGACACATCGAGACGCTTGCTGATGACGCTGGCTGTCTCGCGAGGATTCACACCGCGCGCTACCGCATCGGTGATGATGCTGGTCAGGTCACCACGGGCTGTATCGCTGATGACCTTCCAGTCGCTGAACGTTGTCAGCCTGGCCGCAGAAATCTGGTTCAGATAACCGGGGCTGCTTAAAAGCTGCTGTAGCGTCGTCTGGCTGGCGTACACCTGAGACTGCTGCGAGAGGTTGTTGAATGCCTCCAGTGTGCCACGCTGAGCTTCTGCGACGACGTAATCCATTGCCCAGAGATTTTGCTCGCCACCTTCCAGCAGATAATCGTCGAGAATGCTCTGCACCGCTTCCAGCAGATCAGCAAGCTCCTGCGCCGACATGTCGTATATGAACTTGCCGGCGTTGACCTGGTAGAGCCGCATATCCGCGCCGTTGTCGTGGCATAGAAAATGCCAGTTATGGCTATTTACCTCACGCTCTCGCCCGGTCAGGCGCTGGTCTAACAGGGCTTTCAGCGCCACCTTTATCGCGTAATACCGATCCTCAATGTCGCGCTCCATCTTGCTGACGGACTTGCGCGACATTGTTGGGTCAACTTTCGACCGCGGTATCACCGGACTTTTCGGCTTCTGATTCTGGGTCGGCCAGTGGGTCAGGCTTTGGCTTGTTGCCATCTGGCGGCACCTCGTCATCAAGTTCAGGCAGGGCTTGCAGTTCGCCCGCCGCGCGTATCTCATTTTCTGTGATAGCAGAGCGACCAAACGCGTTTGTGGATTTCACGGCCACGTCGGCGAGTTTATCCATGTTGGCAATCTTCTCTGCCTGGCTCGGTGCCAGTAGATCGGACCATCCGACGGTGATTTCCTCGCCTGCCGCTGGAGGAATAAAGCCAAACTCCCAGAATCGGGTAACGATGTCCGTTATCAGGTCTGTCAGGAAACCAGTTCGACGACTCATGCGGGTTTTGGCCCAGTCCTTCGCATCCTCGGTGC
This sequence comes from Citrobacter sp. wls714, assembly GCF_005281025.1. Lineage (NCBI taxonomy): Bacteria > Pseudomonadati > Pseudomonadota > Gammaproteobacteria > Enterobacterales > Enterobacteriaceae > Citrobacter > Citrobacter sp. wls714. The sequence goes on from NZ_SZWZ01000050.1 coordinate 5,355, forward strand.
TGGCCCGCTCGCCCGTCTGCATGCCGACCAGTACTTTGACAGGGATCGGCACGGTGGCGCAAAACTCATTCAGAATGGTTCGCCACGTTGGTTCTGGGTCCGCCGCTGCAACCGATAGTACACTGACGTCGCCCTCCTGCATCATCACCGCACTATCAGAGCTGTCGTTAAGGCGTCGCACCTGCCCATCAAGCGCTTCGGATAGCTGAGATTCAGAAACACCAAGGGCCTTAGCCAGTGCTGAGAAGTTTGTTTTGGCGCTGAAGTTGAAGTTGAGCTGGCGGCTGGCGTTTTTGAAGAAACCTTCAGCCGCACCGCCGGAGACCTTTTCGCTGTCCATGATTTTATGGAAGCCAGCAGCAAGCATTGATTCGCCAGAGTAGAGGCGTCCATCGTCTGACCCTTCAGCGAGGATAATTACGCGGTCAGGGTGGACGTTAATGATGCGTCCGGGCTGCCCTCCTGCCTGCTGTTGTACTGGGATTTCAGTAAACGAGTACATGGTGACGTCACCATACTTCTCGCTGCTCTGATCTTCGTTATATGTGACAGGCTCAATCTGTGCCTCCCACACCGGGATCAACTTAACTAACGCCTTTTCCTTCTGCCTGGCAGTAACTATCTTATCGACCGGCTTATCCCAGGTCCGGTTATCCTTTACCTGGATCAGCAGCGCAGAGTAGCGCCCCACGAGGTTGCGCTTGTCAGCGCCTTTAATCTGCTTCCAGCAACGCTTGAGCAGCTTGTTTACGCGCTTATCCCAGTCCGTTTGCTGGGTGGCATCCTTCGTCTGGTCACCTTCGTATACATCCGGGAAGTCCTCCCAGCAGCCATCGACCATCCGGTTAACCGCAGCATTAGCAATCGCATTACGGCTGTAGGCCCGGAAAAAGTCGTCGAACGTCAGGTTCAGTGGATAACCAAATTCCTGGTAAAGACGCTGGCGTTTCGTATTACTGGTGCCATTGAACAGAGCGTTAACGTAGCGCATACGGTCACGATCGAGGCTGGCATTTGCGGCAAATTGTTTGTTAATTTCGCTTTCGTTCACGGTTTCCTCCGTCAGCGCGAGCGCACCAACATGCCGGTGATTTTCTGTGGTGAATGCAGTACTCGGTAGCGGGTAGCATCCCAGTCGTGGTCTTCCTGCTGGGTATCTACGTCATCTGGGTTTTTGCTGTCGCGAACCAGCACGGGTATGCGGCTAATCCATCCGCGGCAGTGCTCGAAAACGTAAAAGGCAGGCTTCTCAGGGATGCCAGATTCCAGCTTCTTACCTTCAACTACAGCCTCAAGCATGTCGGCGAATACCGAAGCCCCGTTAACTCGCGAGCCTGGCTTCTTATTGGCTTCAAGCCATTCGACACCCTGATTTTCCATTTTCTGACCGATCGATAACTCATCGTCACCAGTATTGAAAATGGCGCTGTCAGCCGGGCCCGGAATAACTTCCGAGCATATTCCTGGAACAATGTTTAGCTGGCCCTGCGTGACTCCGTCGATCTGTATCTCTTCCGGCTCGTCGACATCTTCGCCCACCAGCCGCTTGTCAATCCACGCCACGCCTTTCGCGACGTTGGTGGATGACATATTCAGGCCTTTGTTCAGCTCGTCAGGCGGGCAGCCGTACCATTCTCCGATCAGGATTATTGTCCCTGCCGGCGGGCAGAACTGACGCCCATCAGGCAACTCTGCCGCAGTGCCATCAGCCTGAGCCCACCACAGGTTAGAGAACGGCTTCGACTCACCCCAGTCATGGGAGCGGTCAACTGTCCAGCTATCCGGTATGCGGAATGGCTTAATGACGTGCAGCGATTCATTCCACAGGTGGTCGAATCGCCCGCCACTGGTCACATCCCAGGAGCCCTCTACCCACGCTTTGCGTCGGTTAGGGTCTTTAATAGCCATCAGGGTCGCAATGTACTGCGGGTCGAGGTAAGGGTTCTCTTTGAACGATCCGTGGATGGCCACGCGGGTCAGCGTGATTTCCTCTTCTCGTTCTGTCTGAGGGTTGAAAACCATTTGCCGGTCGCGCTGTACGGTTCCGCGCGGCGCTGGCTCAATGAAGCGCTTCTTCACCCAGGTATGCCCAATGCCAAACGGGTTGGTCGTGCTGAACGTCTCCAGCGGGATTGGCCTCAGTAACTTGCCATTATCCAGCGGGTAGTTTTCCGGCCTGAACGATGAGCGCCGGCAGGAGAACATCATTTCGTAGAATTCAGGGGACTGCTGTTTAGTCAACTCGTTAAAGCCAATGAACGGGAATTCCTGCCCATGGAAATCCCAGTAGTCGTCTGCCTCTTTACCGAAACGGAAGAGAAGCTCCTCGCCTGTTGGCCATACCCATCGCAATTCGCTCGCAGATGACAGATAGCGTGCACCGTCGTTGAACAGGCGAAACATACGCTTCGACTGAGTGATGATGTCGGCAAGGTTCTTATATTCGGTGTCGAAAATGACGCCTCGCCAGAACGAGCCATAGCCCACGCCGACATTACGCCGGAATCTGGCTAACTGCGCAGCAGTCTTGCCCGGGCCGCGAGTGCCTTCGAACAGGATCTCATTACACGGGCAGCTCAGCGCCAGGGACTGAGATCCAGGCAGTGGCTTCCATACAGCTTTGTAATTCATCCACCGAGCACCCCGTCCTGTTGTTTCTGCGCTGCCGCCTCCCAGTCATCCACGTTGTCACTGGTTGGCACCAGCATGACGTTATGGGTGACCTCTTTCGTTTCAGCCTTATTCTCGATGCTGTACGCCTCACGCTCGAGGCCTATCAGCGTCTTCAAGCTGTCGCTCAGGTCTTTCATGGATTTAACGCGGGAAGGCAGGCTGATCACTTTCTGATAAATTTCATTGAGCCGGTCCCGCCCTTTATCGTCGGGGTCAAACATGATGTCGCCCAGTTGCTCGAGCGCGCATACATCTGCGCACTGCGCACCAAGTTCATCGAATAGCGTGTTAGTCAGTTCACGAGCCCGGCGGATGTCTCCCCGGTGCTCCATGCGTACCGTGGCAATCACCTCGGCAGTCGCCTCTATCAGTACGCGCTCGGTCAAAGTGCTTTCGTTGCGTACCTGTTTGCGTACCTCCTGTTTGCGTACCAGATCGTCAGCCTTTTGCTGAATCTTCGCATTGAGGTCACGCGCCCAGTCGTCACGCTTGGCGCGCTTACGGATAGCGCCTTCGCTGATACCGTGTTGTGATGCTATTTCTCGGAGGGACATCACTCCGGCCCGGTACGCCGTCTCGATGGCCTCCCAGTCCGGTTTGCTCATTGGTTACTCCGTTGTTTGTTCTTCTGGCTGTTCGGTCTGCTCTGCTGGCACTGGCGTGAACTCCACGCGCTTCACGTCGGCAGGGGCAAAGTAAAGCCACTGTCCAGTTTCGGTAGCCAGCGGTACAAAGCCGTTCACCAGCTCAGGCTGACGTCGTGACATCTTGCCAGTGAAGGTTTCGCCTGTTTGCGTGGTTAGCGTGATTTGGTAGGTGTCTGACATGATTACCTCTTTGCCTTGTCGCAGCTGTTGCCCTGCTTATCAGAAGTGCTTAGCCACTTACGGCTTACCCGTCAGCAAGATTTAATAAATCTCTTTAGAAAATGCACTTCATTGATTTGGTATCGCAGTTTGTTCTCTTGCTTTTTTGATATTGAGCCTGGCAAAAGCAACAAGCGCCGTTAGCGGTAACCCTTAAATTGTTGTCGGTATGCACTTTGCAAAAACTACCTGCATATGTCTTTTCGTTATTCATAGTCGCCATTTTTCTTGGCGAACACGTCATTATTAGCTTTGAACCTGCATACTCGGCCTGACGACCGTAATGAGGTTTAATAAAAACCCCCCTCTGCGATGTGTGCCTCCCTTTCCTGATGCAGTCATCCATGTTCTCTTTATGTGTTCCCGGTGATAAATGGAACGGATTAACACAAGACGGGTTGTCACAACTGTGCATTAACTCAAGGTTCTTTTGGTCGTAATCCCCAACAAACATCAAATAAGCAACCTTATGCGCTCCGAGCTGGTGCTTGCCAATTTTAATGCAACCATAACCGCATCTATCTTTCGAGCCTTTGAATATCCAGCACCCTGTTTCAGGTCGAATCTCAACCTTTTTCATAATTCTGGACACTATAGGCTCTCTTGATTTAATCGATTTCAGATATTCCACAGTGAACATAGCCGCCTCGCTATCGCCTTTGGAGTGCGCAACCAGGACGCAGGCGCAGCGTCTTTTCGGGGATCAGCCTAGATTGCGCGCATAAAAAAGGCCTCGCCTGAGCGAAGCCTGACTGTTCGTTTCACCATCCTTGCGGGGTTACACAGATCATTATCGAAGCCCCTCAGTGAAGAGCTTCTGTAATGGAGAGCTGTTGTGAAAGTAGCTCTCTTGCCGACGAGCTCAATTTTGAGCCCGTCAAGCCGCTTCGTCTTTTTTTGGCAAACCGGGAATGACTAACTGAATCTGCTCCTGCATATGAATCCTTTCAGATTCAATACGGCGCTTTTCACCGCCAACGCCCCAGTTATTCATAATTCGAGCTGCTGTACTGACACGCTTGGTCTTATGCTGATACTCCAACTCAAGCTTGTTGGCCTCAGCAAAGAGGGAAAGCTTGCCCATCACGACATCGCGGAAGGTCTGATAAACTTTCACTTCGAAAGACGCCGAAAGCCATGCGGCATACTTTAAGGCGATCAACTCATGCGCCCACGTCCCACGATTAGCTCCACCGTGTATAACATCAAGTATCTGATTTTGCTCCAAAGTGTCTTTTAGCACTTTGGAAACTTCATCGACAAAAGCCTGCACTCCATCAGCACCGATAAACTGACTAGGCACCTGCCACTTCTTGGCAAGTCCACCGGCAATTGCGGCTCTGTGCATATCGTTCAGGTTATAGGTTCCGTGCTCATTACTTCTGACGTGAACATTTTCGATAACAATGCTTGGGTGATTCATAGCGTTTTTACCTTTTAGAAAGA
>NZ_SZWZ01000010.1:0-598 GCF_005281025.1 Citrobacter sp. wls714
TGTTGTGAACTCGAAGAGTAGGGCGGGACACGTGGTATCCTGTCTGAATATGGGGGGACCATCCTCCAAGGCTAAATACTCCTGACTGACCGATAGTGAACCAGTACCGTGAGGGAAAGGCGAAAAGAACCCCGGCGAGGGGAGTGAAAAAGAACCTGAAACCGTGTACGTACAAGCAGTGGGAGCACCTTCGGGTGTGACTGCGTACCTTTTGTATAATGGGTCAGCGACTTATATTCTGTAGCAAGGTTAACCGTATAGGGGAGCCGAAGGGAAACCGAGTCTTAACTGGGCGTTAAGTTGCAGGGTATAGACCCGAAACCCGGTGATCTAGCCATGGGCAGGTTGAAGGTTGGGTAACACTAACTGGAGGACCGAACCGACTAATGTTGAAAAATTAGCGGATGACTTGTGGCTGGGGGTGAAAGGCCAATCAAACCGGGAGATAGCTGGTTCTCCCCGAAAGCTATTTAGGTAGCGCCTCGTGAACTCATCTTCGGGGGTAGAGCACTGTTTCGGCTAGGGGGTCATCCCGACTTACCAACCCGATGCAAACTGCGAATACCGAAGAATGTTATCACGGGAGACACACGGCGGG
>NZ_SZWZ01000011.1:0-6318 GCF_005281025.1 Citrobacter sp. wls714
TACAGCTCACGGTATTCGTCGTCGCGGCTGATGCTCTCTCCCACACCGGGCAAATCCACCAGTGTCAGGTAATGACTGCCGAAGCGCAGGCGCACACGTTGTGGCTGCCGGGTGCAGGCTTCCACGGCATTCACCGCACAGACTTCACTCCGGAACAACGCATTACATAGCGAGGATTTTCCGACGCCGGTTTTGCCCATAATGCCAATAACGGGTTCATACGTGACCAGGCGGCTGAGTTCCTGGAGAAGATGCTGCCGCAGAATACGGGGATAGTGCCGCAGATGGCGACGGATAAGGGCATAGCCCGAAGGATGTTTCATATAAGCCTCGGCATAATAAAAGGCCATCCGGTGGGGATGGCCTGACTGAAGTAAACGGGAGGGAATTCATTGATGTGATATATAACTGAGAAAAATTTAAAAATGAGGATATAGCATTTAATTCAGATATCTGCAGGGGGGGGCGCCCCTGCAGATATGTTGATTCAGTTTATGGTACGCATAAAGGGGATTTTGTTGACTTTTTTGGCAATTCTTAAAAAATATTCCCTGTGAATGGATGGTGTGTTTTTCAGTTTATCATAACCACTCTTTTTTTTGGTTGTGGCGATTTCTGCTTCCCTATCTGCAACACGCCGGTTCGGATTTTTATTTCTGTTGTCTTCCATTTCTGTTCTTCTGACCAGACTGGAAAATAATGTACAGGGTTCATTATTCCGATAACCTTTCGCTGTTACATCAGGGAACGGGTTAAGTATATCGGATATGAAAAAAGTTATTCCTCCTGGCGTGGAAGAATTTTTTTGTTCATTGATGACTTCACGCTGGAAGTTGAGTAAGAAATTAAAGTCAAAACCAGAAACACCAACCAGGCATTCAATGTCTTCAGGGATGAAAGAGTACCAGACCTCAATGATTTCCCTGATGAAGTCATGACTGACTGTCCCGTCCTGAATAAAAAATAACACATGGGCGAAAGGCTCAAAATTTTCATCCAGCATACCCAGCCTTACATGCCCTGCTATCCGGCTATACATTGTGCGATGCTTTATTTTACTCATCGTCGAGGCAAAGGCCATATTAATCATGGTTAAGTCATCGATGATGTATTCAAGTGTTCCATTTGTCTTGCGGTTGAGGTGAAAGCTGATCGGGATTATTGTGATTTTTCCGGATACTTTATTTTTTATTTTGTCATGTTCGGTCTGAATTTTAAGTAACACGTCTTCTTTATGAATTAGGTTTTTCTTCAGTTCTTCTTTATATTCTGGGATTGCTTCGCAATGAAGTTTTAAATATTTATTTGTTACCGCGAGAGAACGGTGTGAGCCAGGGCGTAATGAATTTTCATATTTAAGAATGTCCGATAAAAGATTGCATGCGTAGCCGTCTGTTACCTGTGTTTTTCTTTTTTTAGTGGAAATTTCATCAGGTGGTATTTTTTCACATTCTGCATCTTTAAAATTGATGAAACTGTATATGTCAGCCAGGTCCGCATAACGTATGGGTTCCGATGGATACGTGGCATCTATCTCCCTTAGTTTCAGAAAGTTCACTTCATAAAAATCATTGAGCCCGTCTTTTCTCATGTTCTTCTTCCTGGTAACAGTTCTTTTTTATGCCTCTGAATTGTATCGTACAAAGCTCTGAATTAAGAAGTGTGAAATCATAAATGTGACATAGTAAAACACAGCCTTTTCAAGGTTATTCAGAGCTTGTGATTTCTTCTTAATTCATTGAATTAAATTGGTTATGTGTCATTAAGTGTCATTTTTTGTGTTCGTTTTTTTTTTGGTTTTTTCAGATTGTTATGACATGATTTTAAGGTGAAAACGATTCTGACTGTCTTTTCAGGCGACTGAGCGTGTTCCGTTCCTGCCGATCAGCGTCTTACAGGGAGACTGTTTTTCCGACGGTGTTTACCTGGTCAGGGCGTATCTTATCCTGTCAACCAGTTGCAGAGCATTCTGTGGTCTGATAGTTATCTCCGGGAAGAATGCTGTTTTCCCCTCGAAAATAAATACGTTAGCCTGTCGAGAACTTTCTTTTTTCATGTGTTTCCGGCCGCTCATGGAATATTTTTCCGGAGTAACCAATAATTACTCTCTTACTTCTACGTTTTTTGTGCCTGAAAATACCGGGGGCGTAATCAGGAAAGAAACCCCGTATCGGTATAAATAACGGAAAAATACTATTGCAGTAAATATTACAGTGGCAGGGTGACCCGTTCCGGGAGTCAAACAGTGTGCGTATACAAATCTTTCATGAACACATGCCTGTACAGGTATCAAGTCCGGAAGACAGAAATGGTGGCTGATATCATTTGAACACCAGGGGGTGAATAACTTAAACCTGCGTGGTGTGTGTATTCTCTGGAGGTGACTGACTGTGTGAAATGAAACATTAAGGTTATTAGTGTTATTTTATAAAGATGTGTTATTTACCCACTTACTTACTCCTTTGTATCCAGAAATAATGAATCCTCAGTAAGTACAGCATTCCTTCGTCTACCGGATGATGATTTTTTTCAGACATCACGGTATGTTCAATGTTTACTAAATCATTATTTATTCTTTGCCGTAAAACGTCATGATTGTCAGACTTTCCTGTGTGATGAACACCCATTCTATTTTACGATAAGAAATTACTGTTACAGCACATGTGAAAAATGATACGCAATAACATACTTTCATGGCTGACAACCTGAATCGGTATGCTGAATAAAAAATTAATCTCTCCCGTAATCTCATGACCAATAACTGTTATGGGATATTTATCATGGAATACGCAATCAACTCAAACCACAAACCAGACTGTTCTCTTCAGTCAGTATTATTTAACCATCAGAACCGGTTATTTGACTGTCATTCGAAATTACTCATGCTTCGGGTGGATTTCGCATACAGGAAAAACTCTGATTCATACGCGGATGCTGATATTTATCAACTTGCGGCTGAGATGACATGGCTGACTGAACAATGCGCAGAGATATCTGGTCTGGTGGGATATTCCTGGGTAATGGAATATGGGGAAGATCACCGTTACCACATTCATGCTGCGTTTTATATCAATGGTCAGATCCACCGGAAGGTCTGGTGCTTCTGGGAAGCCATCCAGTCACGATGGGAGGAAATTACGTATGGTGATGGCTATGCGCACCGGTGTGAGCCTAAGGGACATTACCGGGTGCGGGGTGAACGAGTAATCAACTTTTCAGATCGCAGAGGAAGGGAAGGTATGCAGTACATCCTGAGCTATCTGGGTAAACAGTCGCAGCGTACAGAGCGCCGGATTTACAGGGTCAGCGCGGTCCCTGCTCCGGCGGTAAGTGGCAGGCGGCGTAAGCGGAGCTGAATCTATCCGGTAAAAAATTACGCCAGCGTGTCATCGTTTGAAGAAGTCTGCACCATTCGAATATCTGACTTCTTCTCCCTTACCATCTACGGAGAAATAGCGATGACCACCCCAATAAGCATTCTCAGCGACAAATTCGTTGATATGGCCTTTATCACGCAACTCACCGGTTTAACAGACAAATGGTTTTATAAACTGATACAACTTGGAGAGTTTCCGAAACCAATCAAACTGGGGCGTAGCTCCCGCTGGTTGCAAAGCGAAGTGGAAGCCTGGCTACAGCAACGCATTGCGAAGTCACGGAGCTAAACACTCATGGTGAATAAACAGAACAGCAAGACATGGCAGGCACCAGTACGCTGGATTTGCAGACAATGCAACCGTCAGTTCAGCGGTGAGCGCATATGCCCTTTTGTTACTGTATAGACCACGTCGTTGCAGCCTCTGCGCACTGAATACCCATCCTGTCATAATCGCTTTCCCCCAATCCACTGATTCTCTGAATCTTCATTCCGCCAGTGACCACGCTTAACGTTGCCCATACAGGGATGGCTCACGCCTGCGTGCTGTCTGGCGGTAAGGACCCTTACTATGTACGCAAAATCATTTCTTGCCTGTAACCCTGCCGGACGGCTTACCGGTGCCAGAACCGCACTATGCTCCCCGTCTGACGTTTATACCTGCCATCACTGTGGTAGTTCCCTGGTGCTGCATGCTGAAACCGATCGTCCCTGGTTTGCCCATACTACTGCTGCACTGACTGAACGAGGCAGACAAGAGTGCCCATACACGCATCCTGCTGTTGATGAAGTCAGAATTATACAGCGCTTGAAGTGTTACGTACCGGATGCAAGACCGGTAGCCCGTCATGTTGGCCAATGCCAGGGTGAGTCTGGCTGTCACGCTGAGGGGGAGGCCATATGCTCATAATGCCATGCTATCGGGCCCTGAATACCAGAGGAGAGCAAACCAGCAGCAGAAGTGCAGTCAGCCAGCCTGATGAGCGCTGGACCTGCCCGTCCTGCGGATGTCGTTTGATACTGCATTCTGATAACCCCGGCATTCGCGCCTGGTTTGAGCACGATCCACGGTCAGTAGGGAAAGATGTGCTGAGGCAGTGCAGACATCTGAACCACTCTGCCACATTGCCGGGAGACTGGCACACAAGGTTTATATTCACCTTCTTTCCGCTGGATGCTTCTGCACCTATTGGGGCCTGGTATTGCGTGTGGTGTGGGCGTCACTATGCAGGTGAGAAACACTGTGTGGCCTGTAACACCGGTATCTACAGTATTGAGGAAACCGCCTGGGGGGAGAACTATATATGCCCGGTCAATAATCCAGCCCAGCGACCATCTGAAGACACACGCATAGCAGCATCAACATCAGGAGCTTGCTGACGATGGTTAATTCATTCAGACCAACCGAATATGTGATTACCGATGATGGGGAGTGGGTAGCCATCGATGAACTCATTGTCCTGCATGCCAGACCACTGCGCTGCGGCTCCTGCCATATCCCTGTAGTGGTGACGCAGAATGATACAGGCTGGCAATTGATTCACCGGCCGGGTTCAGAGATGGACAGAAAGCAAGTGAGTCGTTGCCGTTACAGAGTATCCTCCTCGCTGTCGACGGGCATACGGGGATTTTAAGCGCCAGAGGCATGGCATGGTGGGTGACGGCATTACGTTGAACTTAGCATAGTGCTGTTGCCCACCCTTATTAACCTTTTCTGTGAAACAACAGAGAAAATCCACTATGAAATATAACCATGCCACCCCGGTTGTTGATAATTCTGCGGATGGGGTAAACATACTCGCTTTTCCCCAACAGGCTGTTGACCACTACCCCCGACTGGTAGTGTTTAGTTTTAAGCTGCAGTTACCGCACAGTGAAACCTCAGCAGATAACCGGGTATTGATTATGCGCTTTCACACGGAAATCAGGCAGCGCATCGGCGAATATTCGTGGCAACGGCAACAGGCACGCCGACATTCACCGCCCAATATTCTGCGGTGGTTATGGGAGCCCGTTAGCGCGGCAGAGTGCAAAATGGTGTTGCTGATGAATCTCGATACGCTGGGAGCGATGCGCGAGACGCCAACTGGTGATGGTGTAGTTCAGGAGATTAATGCGATTAACGGAAGCTGCCTGCTGGTCTCATGCCCGCCGAAAGATCCACGATGTGCACGTCCGCACCCCTGACGGAAGAAGCCATGAGGCAGATCGGTCAGTTATACGCCATATAGGCGGATATAAGGGGAATGTCGACATAGCTGCGGCTTGCTGAACGCCAGAGATAAACGAAACCGTTGTTGAAATCCCTGGAAAGCTGGCTGCGTGAAAAGATGAAGACCCTGTCGCAACACTCGGAGCTGACAAAAGCGTTCGCGTATGCGCTGAACCAGTGGACGGCACTGGCATACTATGCAGATGACGGCTGGGCTGAGGCCGATAACAACATCGCTGAAAATGCGCTGCGGATGGTGAGTCTGGGGCGAAAAAACTACCTGTTCTTCGGTTCTGACCATGGTGGTGAGCGGGGAGCGCTGCTGTACAGCCTGATCGGGACGTGCAAACTGAACGGCGTGGATCCAGAAAGCTACCTTCGCCATGTGCTGGATGTTATCGCAGACTGGCCGGTCAACCGGGTCAGCGAACTGCTGCCCTGGCGTCTCGTCCTGCCAACTGAATAACTGCCGATCGTCAATACGGTTCTGGCTGTCCGCTTACAGAAAAAGAAAAACTGGTGGAGAAAATAGAACGTACTACAGCATCAGTTCTTCACTAACCTGCGAAACAGGGAGCCAGTAGGGCCATCTTGTTATGTAGCTGTATCCTAAGTTAATGGCACCTTCTCCATAAGATTTTACTGACAGCTCCCGACATATCCAGATTAGGGATATTCAGCTCTGAAAAAACGTCTGCTGTTGGCACAGGCTGTGTAAAAACTCGGTTTT
>NZ_SZWZ01000008.1:0-1978 GCF_005281025.1 Citrobacter sp. wls714
GAAAATTCGATATCTCAACCAGCGCCATATTCGAAAAACTCCACTTTAGTGAATGCCCGCTGAATAACCAGCAAAGAGTCCATGCGCACACTACCGTTCTCGCCGCGCGAGTGTAGCGCCTGTCGGTTCAGCACCAGACCAACGTGAGCCGGTTGCGCGCCGCGATACCCGACGAATATCCCGCCCTCGACCGGTTTCTCGACCTGCTGCCAGAAAACGACGTCGCCCTGATAGCAGGTGAAGAAGTCCGCCCCGGCTTCGTAGTCCGGCGTCTGGTGCAACTCAATGCCGAGGACATGGCGGTAATACAATACGCACAATCCCCAACAATCGACCTTATCGAACGAGCAAGCCCGGTTAGCCCACGGCACGCCGATCACCTTGCTGATGAAATCAGAGGTACTGCAACCCGGTGTATTCCTGCGGATCATAAAGTCGGCCTATGTTGTTGTTCAGCGGGTTTGTGACAGAAAGCGTGACAGAAGCAGCATCGGCGTCAATATCGACCGTCTTGACGTATAACTCCCACGACTTTATCGGTACAGACACGTCTCCACTATCGAAGATCTGCCGCGTGGCCGTGATAGCAGTCAGTCTGGCTGCCCCCTTCCACTGCTTCATCAGCGCTTTGATATCAGACGACAGCCGACTTAACTTAACCGTAGCGTCGATCACCGGCGTACCGCTCTGCTGACTCTCTTCAATTTCAAAGCGCGCTGGCGTGTACACCTGGCCGCCGAGCGTCTTCGGGAAGAATTGCTTATCGACCAGGCGAACATAGCCAAATGATGGATGGTAGAATGTGATGGTGTCGTACAGCCCGCGGGTCGGCCGCTGCTGCTTATATTCCCTGAAGCTCGGCATTACGGCACCCTCGGCAATGACTCTGGGTCTCTGTTGTCTGGGTAACCCGTAACCACGATATCCAGCCATGAAGCCCACGGCGGCGGAAGCTCAACAATGATGTCGTCGAACTCGTCATCAGCGTTAAACAGGTGGTTCGCAATAACTGTCCCCGTCCAGGTCACCACTCCGCCATCGATACTGGTTTGCACCGGCATCTGAGTGAAGTGAAGCTCCTGGAGTTGCAGGCCACTGCCGCCCAGATTGATATTCATCCGGAACCAGTTCAGTCCACGGTTGAGATAATTCGGGCTTCGTAGCCACTGCTGGAAAGCTCGCTCTTCAGCCAGCGTGAAGACCCACGTCACCGACCATGTCACTTTCAGGTCGTCAGTCTGATTCTCGAAAATGGCCGGGCCTACCGCAGGCTGATCGGTCTGGAACCCAGTATCAAGCGTCATGTTTTTGCTGGCCTTCTGCGCCAGCGGAAGCCAGTCGGGATAGTCGATAATTGGCATCAGCCCTGCCCCCTTGGCGTGCGCTTAACGTTCAAGTTGCTGGTGATGGCCTGACTTGCTGGCCCACCGTTATTCATGTCAGCTATGAATGCATCGATAGTCCATGTGCCGTCACTGCCTTGCGTAGCCTGAGCATCGACCGACGCTGAAGAGTAATTGTTGATATTCAAAATCACCCCGCCACCGCCTCCGGCAGTCATTTCCTTGTTGCTGATAACCCTGCCGTTGTCGCCCGGTATCATGTACTGCTTACCGGTGCTGGCCTGGTAAATCTCCGGCATGCCGCCTTCGCCAACCTGATACATCCCGCCGGCACTAACCGGCCCGCCATTCTTACGCTTTCCTGACAGTGCAAGGATGCCAGCCATAGCACCGATACCGATCGCCACCGCACCACCGAATGATGCGATGGATGACATGATGGCTGCCGGAGTCCATGCTGCAGTTGTAGCCGCCGCCGCCGCGGTAGACGTCGCCGTCGTGGTGGCAATACCAGCCGCCTGCGCTGTTGTGGATGCTGCAACTGCTGCAGTGGTGGCTGTCTGACCCATGATTGCCGACTTCACCCACTCAACGCCCATCTGGACGAAGGTATTGATTACACTGTTCAGTACCGT
>NZ_SZWZ01000009.1:0-29258 GCF_005281025.1 Citrobacter sp. wls714
TGTTGTATCTAATCGTGGGGGCAGGTCATTCACTCTCTATTGTATATGCTATTTTTTATGCAATAAGAGCGATTCGTAGGACACTTCTGGGGAAGGTATGGATTCAACAATCGACGAAGAAAAACGCATAGAATTTGAAAAATTCATCATTGAAAGGTTTGGTGATGCAGTTAATCTCCGCAGAGCGAAAAATGGCGGTAATGGATATATATCATGGGAGGCGGCTGTAGCATGGATTGTCTGGAGGGAGCGCTCATCCCATCATGAAGCAACGCCTACCTCTGACGGGAACTGAATTAGTATGGTGCTGCCCGGAGCATCCTGTCATTCACTATGTACTCCCGCTTAGCCACGTCATTTTAGATTTGATTTTGGTCCACCATGAGCGAGAAGCGGACCTGGAGAGGCGTTAGTACCGCGAACATGGTCACAGCAAAGCCAGAGCTATTTGGTTGCTCCGAACAGAATATTTTAGTTAGGGCTCGAAACGAGACTGTCGTGAAAACCTTATGTCTCTTCTATCCTGCATCTTCTTCGACATTGTATTTTCGTTGCTCAATATCCCATGGAAGCGCAGGTTGTTTGCGAACTAGTTTTCTTTTGCCGTTTGAGAAAAAATAAGTTCTGAGTTCTAAAAAATGGCGGCGTTTTTTCGTTTGAGGCTCATAGGTGATAAGAAAAAAAATCAAAGGCCTGCTTGCTTCACTCCATATTCTACTTGCTTTTTCAATAACAATATTGATGTTTTCATGCTGACAATATGAGATGAATGTGGAGAAATAGCACTTGTCGTTTTTTTCAAGCAGTTTGTCTAACTCGTTAACGCTATCTCTGTCTGCCTGATTATACTCCCACTCAACATAGGTTAAAATTTGATTGTCTGGATATTGTAGGACCGCATCGGTACGCCCGCCCTGTTCAAAAAATGTTCTTGCGCCCATTAACTTTGCACACTCGCGCATGACCAGGCCAACATGAATGGTCCAGTTGGAACGGTTGATATATTCACCTTTGAACACAGGGAAATCTTGATACCACACACAATTAAACAGACAGATAAAATCGCGCTCTACTCGCTTCAACGCCTCCCCCCATTTTTTCAATAGATGATTTTTAAACTGATAAGCAATATCTCATATCGGCTATTTGTTACTAGACTTTAGGATTTTAATATCTGTGTTCCGATTCATGTGCTTCAGGTTGTTAATTCGGATTGGTTTCACCTCTTATCACTTATCCATAGCTGATTTATCTACCATGAAGTGAACAAAGCCCACTCACAGCACTAACCACTCCTTTGCTGATTGAAAAAGATGAATGCAAGTTGGATAACGCTTTGCCTCATGGTCATACAGGTGCTCATTGATGATGCGATACAGAGGGCGAATCTCTCGGGATTGTGCCGGCAGAAAGAAATTGCCGCTTAATATAACACTGCTAATTCAACCCACTACGTCGGGTTTTCTTTTTTTACTACTGACAGAAAATTAACAATTTGTGCTCTTAAAACGTTGATCATTTCCGTGCATAGGTATACTGTATAAAAACACAGTACATGCAATGGAGGCCATTATGAAAGTTGAATTAACCATTGATCGCATGAAAGAACTTCCTAAAGGCGCAGTACCAGCACTGGAGAAAGAACTGCTTAATCGCCTGAATGATCACTATGACAATTGCAGGCTCACAATCCGCCGTGCCGGGTCCGATGGGTTAAGTGTTTTTGGTGGTGACAAGGACGATAAAAAGAAAATTGAATCAATCCTCCAGGATACCTGGGAAAGCGCTGACGACTGGTTTTATTAGAATTGCGCTTAAGGCTGGCGCGCATTTTTCAGAATACCGCAATTTGCGTAACCCTCTGATGCTGCTGCCGACAATCTTTAATCTCGTCTGTTAGTCGCTCGAAGGGAGAACATAAATGTGAGTGATTCAGCTTTGCAAACGTCAGAAGACAACTGGTATGACATTGTAAGAAGGTCTGACGGCTGCGTGGTGTTTAGCTTTCCTTCATCGGGCAGGCATCTAATTTATCGCGTCAATGGCATGGTTTCTATGCGGCCTTTGTTGGATGATGAAGAGGTCTTTACTCTTAATGGTTTTATGCAGTTTATTCACCGTCTCGGCTACCGGGTAACCCCACCTTCTGATAATATGAAATCAACGGTCTGAACAACCGTAACCTACTGCGCCACGGAGAGAAACCATGGCGCACGAACTACAGCTCATCAAGCAGTCCTCAGGAATCCTGATCCCCGCGACGCCGGAGACCAGCGATATTCTGCAATCAAAAATCAAACTCGGCGCCGTGCTGGTGGCTGAGTTCCGGCAGGTACGCAACCCGGCGTTTCACCGTCGCTTTTTCGCGTTACTCAATCTCGGTTTCGAATACTGGGAGCCTACTGGCGGGGCGATCTCCTCCAACGAGCGCAAACTGGTAACCGGCTACGCCAAATTCCTTGCCTCATTCGCGGGAAGCGAAGCCGCACTCCTGGACGCCGCCGAGCAATATCTCGACCGTATCGCAGATAAGCGCGCTGGAAGTATCAGCATCTGCAAATCCTATGACGCATACCGTGCATGGGTGATCGTCGAGTCTGGCCACTACGACGCCATACAGCTCCCTGACGGCACCCTCCGTAAACACCCCCGCAGCATAGCTTTCGCCAACATGGACGAAACCGAGTTCCAGCAACTTTACAAAGCCGCGCTTGATGTTCTGTGGCGCTGGGTATTGTCCCGGGCATTCAAGGACCAGCGTGAAGCGGAAAACGCTGCATCGCAGCTCATGAGCTTTGCGGGGTGATGACCATGAAATATTCCTGGTTCCACCATCACGAATGCACAACCGAACAGGCAGACGAGTTGGTGGCGAGTTATCGCCGTCGTGGCGCCACGGTAGAACGTAGCCTGAATCGCGACAACATCACCTGGACTGTCAGCGTGCAGTTGCCGGAAAGCGAAAAAGCACCGCGCCCTAGCCGGGTATGGCAAAACAGGGCGTGGGGGTGAGCATGGCTAAGCTACCGCGCCGCAAGTGCGCCAACAAAGAATGCCGCCAGTGGTTCCATCCTGTGCGCGATACGCAGACGGTTTGCGGCTACGAATGTGCCAGCTCCGTCGGCAAAGAGCAGACCAGAAAAGCGCGGGAAGATGCACAGCGTAAGGAGTCTGCCAAGCAGCGCGCCACTGAAAAGAAAGAGCGTTCAGCCTGGCGCCAGCGTAAAGCTGCAGTTAAGCCGCTGAAGCACTGGGAGGATTTAACCCAACGCGTCGTCAATGACTACATCCGCGAGCGTGATGCCGATCTGCCATGCATCAGCTGTGGGACGTTCGAAACCGTCCAGTGGGAAGCAGGTCACTACCGCTCACGCGGTAAGGCATCACACCTGCGCTACACAGAAGACAATATCAATAAACAGTGCCACCACTGTAACGTTCAGCTGTCGGGCAATCAGCAGCAGTACCGCCTTGGCCTTATAGAGAAAATTGGGGCTGAGCGCGTCGAGGCGCTCGAAAACAATAACACCCCGCATCGATACACCATCGAAGAACTTGAAGCCATCAGGAAGCGCTACAGCGCACTTCGCCGTGGGTTAATTAAGAGCAGGGTGGCGGCATGACATTTGAATCCTATTTTGCCGATCACCTCCGCGTTCGCTGGCAGCGATTGCGATTATACCATTTTCCGGGTTCTGTGCTGACGGACTACCGAATACTGAAGAATTACATCAAAACCATAGGCGGTGCTGTATGAACACTCAATTTCTCGAATACGTGCGCCAGCAGTTGATGGTGGCCACCGCCGATTTAAGTGGTGCGACGAAAGGGCAGTTGATGGCGTGGCTTGAAAACGCGCAGTTCGATACGGGAACGTTTAAACGTAAAAAGCCTCGAGTGCTGGATGAAGTGACCGGGAAAATGATTACGCTGGATAACCCACCAATACCGGGCAAACAATCACATGCCAAGGGTTCACATATTCCTCTTGTGCAGCCGGTTGAATATTCCACCGCATCGTGGCGCCGTGCTCTGATGTCACTCGAAGAGCACCAGAAGGCCTGGTTGCTGTGGAACTATAGCGAGAACGTGCGCTGGGATAATCAGGTGCTGATTACTCAGTGGGCATGGTCGAAATTCTGCGAGCATCTGGCCGGAAAGAGGGTGGCGAAGAAGACCATCGACCGTTTACGGCAGCTCATCTGGCTGGCGGCGCAGGATGTGAAAGCTGAACTGGCCGGGCGTGATGTCTATCAGTATGGTGATCTCGCTGCGTTGGTGGGCGTTAATAAAACAAACTGGTCTCAGAATTACGTGGAGCATTACGATGCGATGATCAGCCTGTATAAGGGACTCGATTCCCAGGCGCTACTGCATGTTTGGCGATCACGTTCACAACAAAAGGCAGCAAATTATCAGCAAGGTATTGCAGAAATGAACTAATTAGCATATATTTCGTGTAAATCTGATATTGTGCCATTGTTGTATGCACTGGCAGTAAATGAGTTTTCAAGCCCGAGGTTAACTCCTTGGGCTTTTTCGTTTTTAGAGGTACGAGTGTGCTCAGTAAGTTAGTTTTATCGAATTCGAGATCAATACTAAATAATATTTACTCATGGCATTATTTTTATTTTTAATAACTCATTGATTTTATTTGTTTTTTCTACGTCACCCTCAATATCTTTTAGCCATGAGCCAACTGCTGACATCACATCTTTCCCAAATCGATCAACCTGCAGTAGAAGCATTTGATCAAATTGGTTGCAGTGTAGGCTTCGATGACTTGTTGGCTGGACGAATTCAAATTTTTCTAAAACATCTTGAGCCCTCTGATTTCTAATATCGTCACTTCCTTCGTGAAGATATGCGCAGCGAAGTGCATAAAAGTCGTCGCCGCTTAGGAATGTATGCTCTAGGCGGTCGGGGCCGATATGATGTGTATACATATTTTTCATGTACTTGTTGTACCAATTAACAGTTCTTGCCTGCGATCCTTTGTTTGGTTCATCAATCTTCCCGAAAATGTCTGGCAGTGTCAGTGATATAAATAACACTGAGTACCAATTTTGGGTTTTAATCGAAACCTCTAAAGCTTGAATGAAATTGTTCACTTTGATTATCCTTAAGGTAATTTGATCTTTCAGATTCGTCACTAAAATCTCATTTAGTGAAAGTATCCTCAATCAGAAATTCATTTATATAATGAAAAGTCACAATTTAATTACTTCTTATCGCAAGATATTTTCGCAATGGACAGAGCGTTTGGATGTTCAGCACAAGGCCTATGAGGCAAACCAATGATAAGCGCCGGCCGCCGCAACTAATCCAGACTAGGATCGTAACAGCGAAAGCTCAACGCGACACGCCATCTTGACCGGTACGCCCTATCTTTTCTATTTCAGGCTCACGGGAATCATCCGCTACGTGCTTTGTGGATAAATCCAGCCCGTGAAGCCTGACCCTTTAATCACACACAGCGCCATCCGAAGAATCGGAGGTGAGGCTATGTCCAGAATGAGCACCATTTACAGCAGACTTTCATATGGAACAGGAACCACGCTGACCGGCTGCGGTGTATCAGCGAAGGCATATGCCGAAACAGCTAAAACAGCAAAAGAGGTGTCCTGGATGTTGGCCGACAGAATTGCAGGGTTAAGCCTGAGCGACTGGGCAATTATTGTCGGTATCGCATGCACCGTTATCACCTGTGCAGTGAACTGGTATTTCCGCTGGAAAGAACGGGAGGATCGGCGCAATGGCTATGCCACCAAAGCTGAAGAATAAACTGAGTGCAGCGGTCGTTGGTTTAATTCTTGCGGGGGCTTCAGCGCCCGTGATTCTCGATCAGTTTCTGGATGAGAAAGAGGGTAACAGCCTGACGGCGTATCGTGACGGCGGGGGAATCTGGACCATTTGTCGTGGCGCCACGATGGTTGATGGCAAGCCAGTAGTTCAGGGCATGAAGCTGTCTGCTGAGAAATGTTCCAAGGTGAACGCCATAGAACGCGATAAGGCGCTGGCGTGGGTTGAACGAAACATCAAGGTGCCACTGACCGAACCACAGAAAGCTGGGATCGCATCTTTTTGTCCGTATAACATCGGCCCCGGAAAATGCTACCCGTCCACGTTCTATAAGCGCATCAATGCTGGCGACCGTAAAGGAGCCTGTGAAGCTATTCGCTGGTGGATTAAAGACGGTGGCCGCGACTGTCGTCTGACCAAAGGCCAGAAAAATGGCTGCTATGGCCAGGTAGAACGACGAGACCAGGAAAGCGCGCTGACGTGCTGGGGGATAGACCAGTGAGCCTGCGCTATCGATTTATTGCCATTTTGCTGATGGTGGCCGTTGCATTCATTGCTGGGAATGTATGGAGCAGCCGCAGTTGGGAAAAAAAGTGGGCGGAACGTGATAGCGCGGAATCATCGCGAACAGCGAACGCGCAATCAGCTGCCCGCATGATTGAACAAGGGCGCATAATTGCCCGTGATGAGGCTGTAAAAGATGCACAAGCACAAGCCGCTAAATCTGCTGCCACTGCTGCTGGCCTGTCTGCCACTGTTAACCAGCTGCGTACCGAAGCAACAAAGCTTGCCACCCGTCTGGACGCCGCAAAGCACACCTCAGATCTTGCCACTGCCGTCAGAAGCAAAACAGCCGGAGCCGACGCCGCAGTGCTCGCCGACATGCTCGGAGATATTGCAGCAGAAGCTAAACGTTATGCTGGAATCGCTGACGAACGCTACCGCGCCGGGATGACGTGTGAGCGCATTTACGACTCGGTGAGAGAGTCAAACAATAACCCTATAGCCTCGCAATAGAAGGGGTTTTAACAGCGGTGATCACTGGGCTTTTGACTTTGTTGTCTTTAGGTTAAAATATGAGTTCTCATAAAATGGAGAATTTAATGTTTAAGCAATTCAGGCGCAATATTGCCTCTGCAAAGGTAAGAAAGTATATAGCTCACTGGATGGAAGTTATGTCGCTTACATTCAGAAATTCTATGGCAGGAAATTATATTGACCAGAAGGATTTAGACAGAATTAGCCTTGTTATTATTAGCACTGCAATCACTGAGGCAAAAGTTTGTAGTGGCATAATCATGACATGTGTTGCTGATGTGGCGTCTAGAGCAGGCATGACCGAAGAGGATTTAAGTTATCTTCCGTATCAGGTGCTTGCCATAACGAAAGGGGTGGAAGGTCGTTCCCCGTTAGAGTCTAAGAAAGGTATGCTTGGGCTCATTTCACCTGGTTATGAGTTTTCTGATCAGGATGCGGGTTGGTTCGATACTAATATTGAAATCATAACTAAGCAGCTTAAAAATGATCTGCGAAGCGTAGTTAACAAGTTGCAAGATTGATTATTTTCGCGTGATGATTTCATCACCACCTCCGGTTAGTTGCTATTAGTTTAGATTTTACAACAGGCATTCACCGAGTTCCTGTGATAATGTCGAAACTCATTAATCAGGTGCGCGAGTGTCGGGTAATACCGGTCCGGACGAAGCGTGACGCTGCTATAAGTTGGAGGATGGTGCAGACGACCAATATCTTCTGGCTCAATGGTCCGAATCCATTCCTGATTACCACACCCAAGCCACTGGCATCCGCTGGTGGCTTTTTTATTGGAGTAAGCAATGGCAAAACCGGACTGGGGCGAGCTTCAGCAACGGTTCCTGTCCGAACATGCCGCAACCGGCGTATCACCAAAAGAATGGTGTGAAGCGCAGGGACTGAACTACGCTACCGCACGTCGATATATCAAAAAACCTTCTGCGCAAACTGCGCAAAAACCTGCGCAGAAAAAAATGCGCACTGCGCAGAAAGATAAAAGCGCAAATGAGCTGGTGGACGATGATGGGCTTACTGCTCAGCAGCGCTTATTTGTCGCGGAGTACCTGAAGGATGGTAATGCCACACACGCAGCTATCCGGGCGGGCTACAGTAAAAAATCAGCTGAACAAATCGGCTATCAACTCCTTAAGAAAACTTCAGTTGCACAGGCCATTGCGCAGCAGCAGAAAGCCTCCATTGCGCGCACGCTTGGCAGTGCTGATGAGGTCCTGGAGCAGATGTGGCAACTCGCCACCTTCGATGCAAACCAGCTTTCACAGTATCGTCGTGGCGCATGCCGTTACTGCTGGGGCTTCGGTCATCACTATCAGTGGCGTGACATGGTGGAGTTCGAGGAGCAACGGCTTAAAGCCCTTGAGCGAAAGGGCAAAGAGCCGGTAGACGTCGGAGGTTATGGCTACGACCACAACCGGGAGCCAAACCCTGCCTGTCCGCGCTGCAATGGTGACGGGATCGGACAGCCATACTTTGCTGATACCCGAAAACTTCCCCCTGATGCTGCCTTGGCTTATTCCGGCGTGAAGCTCGGCAAACATGGTGTGGAAATTACCGCGATAAGCCGTGAACGGATGTATGAAGCCGTCATGAAGCGGCTTGGCCTGGCTGATAGTGAGTTTGCGCAGCGACTTCAACAGATTGAAATCGAGCGCCGGCAGCTGGAGATTGAGAAACTCCGCAAAGAGATGGCCGGTGATGGTGATGATGACGAACCAACACCAGTGCAGATCAATATCAACGTAGTGGATGCGAGGGAAGAAGATGGGGATCAGCCCGACACTTAACATCCCACAGGCTCGCTTCCTCGCGATGGAGCACAAGTTTAAAGCCTACGTTGCCGGGTTCGGTTCCGGTAAAACGTGGGTGGGTTGTGGCGGCATCTGCAAAGGGATGTGGGAACACCCAAAAATCAACCAGGGCTACTTCGCGCCAACTTACCCGCAGATTCGTGACATCTTCTATCCAACGATTGAAGAGGTGGCATTTGACTGGGGGTTGAGTGTCAAAATCAACGAGGGTAACAAAGAGGTTCACTTCTACGAGGGGCGAAGGTTCCGCGGGACCACAATCTGTCGCTCGATGGAGAAGCCCGGCTCGATAGTTGGTTTCAAAATCGGTAACGCGATGGTGGATGAGCTGGATGTCATGGCGGCTGCCAAAGCGCAACAGGCCTGGCGAAAAATCATCGCCCGTATGCGTTACAAGGTTGATGGGCTGCGTAACGGTATTGACGTCACGACAACGCCGGAGGGGTTCAAATTCGTTTACCAGCAATTCGTGAAGGCAGTACGTGAAAAGCCAGAGCTCTCAGCCCTGTACGGTCTGATCCAGGCCAGCACGTTCGACAACGCGAAGAACCTGCCCGCGGATTACATCCCTTCGCTGATGAATTCCTACCCGCCGGAGTTGATTAAGGCGTATCTGAGGGGGCGTTTCACCAACCTGACCAGCGGCACCATCTATCACCAGTTCGATCGACGTCTGAATAACTGTACTGATGAAGAACAGGCAGGCGAACCGCTCTATATCGGCATGGACTTTAATGTTGGCAAAATGGCGGCCATCGTCCACGTGCTTCGCAATGGCGAGCCGCGCGCGGTACGCGAATTGATAAAAGTTTATGACACGCCGGCCATGATAAAGCGTATCCAGGAAGAGTTCTGGCGCTACGAGGGCGGGCGCTATGTTGCCTCCAGGCAGATTTACATCTATCCGGATGCTTCCGGCGATTCACGCAAGTCCAATAACGCCAGCGCCACCGATATCGCGCAGCTCAAGCAGGCCGGATTCAGCGTGGTGGTGAACGCCGCCAACCCGCCGGTAAAGGATCGCATTAACTCTATGAATGCCATGTTCTGCAACGGCAACGGTGAGCGCCGCTACAAAGTTAACGTTGCCCGCTGCCCGGTCTATACAGACAGCCTTGAACAGCAGGTATGGGCGTCAAACGGCGAGCCGGATAAATCAGCCGACAACGATCACCCAAACGACGCTGGTGGCTATTTCATCGTGAAGCAATTCCCGATCATCAAGCCCACCGGAAAAGTCACTCAACTACGGATGTAACTCCATGCCTGACATCTCAACACCCAATCTGGACTATGGGAACATGGTCGAGGCGTGGGATATCAACGATGCCCTGATGGGCGGCACGCTCTATATGCGACAACTGGGCGAGGCATATCTCCCGCGCTGGCCGAAAGAAGACAAAGAGGACTATAAAAAACGCCTCTCTGTGGCCACGCTTTTGCCCGCCTACGAAGAGACCATTAAGCAAAACATCGGGCGCGTATTTGCCGAGCCGATTAAGCTGGCCGAGAACGTTCCAGAGCAACTGCGAGAGTTTGCGAAGAACATCGATCTGGAAGGTACCCGCCTCGATGTCTGGGCTCAGTCATTCTTCGGCCTGGCGATGCAGTATGGCCTCTCCCATGCGCTGGTAGACTATCCCCGAGTGGACCCCGAAAGGGTGAAAACCAAAGCGGATGAGAAAGCTACCGGCGCGCGCCCGTACGTCACAATGCTTAATCCCCGCCAGGTAATCGGATGGAAGTCGAAGATGGTGGACGGTAAGCTGGAGCTCACCGCGCTGCGCATCAAAGAGGTGGTTGTCGAGGACGGTGACGACTTCGGGCAAACAAAGGTGGAGCAGATACGTTATCTGACGCCGGGGAAGGTGGAAATCTACCGCAAGTCCAGCTGTACCGAAGGCGCGGCGAACTGGGAGATATTCGATCAATGGCAAACCTCTCGTAAAGATCTCACCCTGGTGACGCTCTACACCAAGCGCACCGGGTTTATGTGTGGTTCACCGCCGCTACTCAACATGGCCATGCTGAATATCAAGCACTGGCAAAGCCAAAGTGAGCAGGACAACATCCTGCACGTCGCCCGGGTGCCTATATTGACGGTGTTCGGGCTTGAGAAGGGAGAAGAGCTGGTAATTGGGTCTTCGTCTGCCACGTCGTTCACCGATCGGCAAACTCAGGGTCTGGAATACGTTGAACATACCGGTTCGTCCATTGGTGCCGGCAAAGAGTCTCTGGCAGAGTTGGTGGAGCAGATGCGCCAGGCTGGCGCGAAGCTGCTGCGTACGGAAAACACCTCTACCAAATCGGTAGACCAGACCTCCGAAGAGAAAATGCAGGAGCAGTCGCCGCTCTACACAATGGCCACCAGCCTCGAAGACGCGATCGACAACATCCTGCAGATCATGGCTGAGTACATCGGCGAGAAGGAGGGCGGTAACGTAGATGTGCGCACCGAGCTGGATGTTGAGTCGAAAGAATTCAACCCGCCTGCTGCGCTGGCTATTCAGTCCCTGCGCCAGGGCGGTGACCTTCGCCGTATCGATGCGATTAAAGCCCTGCAAAAACTCAACCTGATTGATGCCGATGCGGATCCTGATACGGTGCTGAGCGAGTTGCTGGCCGAGTCTGCGTCAGTGAGTGAACCACCGCCGGGGGTGTGAAATGGCTCGTTCCGTGAATGACAGGCTACTGGACGAGACCATCGCGCACGGCTTGTACGTGACGCGTTACGGTACCGGCGTCGCCCGGCGCATGGTCGCGCTGCTGAACAAGTTGGATGCTGAACTGGCCGCCAGGCTGCTGGTGCTGCTGGATGGCAAGCGCGCTGATACCTACAGTGCGCGTCGTCTGGCCTCTCTACTGGCCGGTGTTCGTGAACTGAACCATCAAGCCTACGAACCGGTTAATGCGTCCCTGGCGCGTGAGCTGGCACGTTACACGGATTATGAGACCGGGTATCAGATGGACCTGTTCAGCAGCCTTATACCCGGGCAGGTGCTGAAACACGTCCCGCTGCAAAGCATTGCCCCAGAGCAGGTCTACGCCTCTGCGGTGGCGCAACCTTTTCAGGGGAGATTGCTGAAAGAGTGGGGCCAAAAGCTTGAATCCGATCGGCTGGATAAAATCACCAGTGCGGTGCGTACCGGATTTCTTCAGGGTGAAACCGTCGAGCAGATCGTGAAGCGCGTCGCCGGCACGCCGCAACTTAACCGCCAGGACGGGGTTATCAATGCCTCACGTCGTGACCTTGCTGTTGTTGCCCGCACCGCGGTGAACCATATGGCAGCAACGGCGCGCCAGGAGTTTGCACAAGCCAATAGCGATATCGTGAAGGCCAAACAGTGGTCTTCGACTCTGGACACCCACACTAGCCAGTGGTGCATCATCCGCGACCGCAAACTCTACTCGCTCGATGGCAAGCCGCTGGGCCATGCAATTCCGTATCTGCGCGGCCCCGGCAAAATCCACTTTTGCTGCCGCTCCTGCGAAATCCTGATCACTAAATCGTGGGATGAAATGCAAATAGCCTCAGGCGAGCTGAGCAGCGCCACGCGCGCCTCAATGGACGGACAGGTGCCAGCACATACCAGCTATGCCGAATGGCTTGCGAGGCAGCCTTACGCGCGGCAGGAACAGGTGCTGGGCGTTACTCGAGCCCAGATGCTGCGTGACGGCAAAATCACCGTACCGGAGATGTTCAACGATGCCGGGGAGTTCCTTACCCTGGACGAACTGCGCCGCGTGGATGCGTCGGCATTTGAGGGATAGGGTATGCGTAATGATGATTTTCACTGCGTGGGCGATGGCCGTGGCAGACGAAGGGTGTTTGTAAATGGCAATGAGGTAAAGAGCTGCGTTTGGGCGGACGTTAAGCGAGGTGTTGCATGCATTCATCCACACCCGCTGCGGATCCATAAACGAAAGCGGAGTGAGGTTTACTCCCGCAAGCTACGCGGCGAAATTACAATCGAATTTATCTAACAGGCTGCCTCCGGGCAGCTTTTTTTATGCCTGCCGCTGAGCGGATGCGACGCGGTGCCCGGGTCGGATGACCCATTACGTATGGCCGGAAGGCTGGAGCAAAACAATGAAACTGAAACTTGATGCTAACGGAAATGTGGTCGTTGAAAACGGTATGCCTGTGTACATCCATGATGATGGCAAAGAGATCCCGTTTGATGCGGTCGCAGCGATGACCAAAATCACCTCCCTGAATGGCGAGGCGAAAACGCACCGCGAAGCGAAGGAAGCGGCGGAAGCCAATCTCGCGAAATTCTCGGGCATCACCGACCCGGCCAAGGCGCTCGAAGCCCTAGAGATGATGACCAAAATCGACCAGAAAAAACTGATCGATGCTGGTGCCGTTGACCAGGTAAAGGCGGAGATCACCAAAGTTTTCCAACAGCAGCTGGACGAAGCAAACAGCAAGACCCAGCAGCTGGAAACTCAACTCTACGACGAGATGATCGGCGGCCGCTTCGGTGGCTCTAAGTTCATTTCCGAGAAGATGGCGATCCCGACTGAGTTCGTGCGTTCCTACTTCGGTCAGAACTTCAAAATCGAAGAAGGGAAGGTTGTGGCCTACGACGGCCAGGGCAATAAGGTGTTCTCTCGCACCAAGCCCGGCGAGTTAGCCAGCTTTGATGAGGCCCTGGAGTCTCTGGTCGAGTCGCATCCGCAGAAAGATTACATCCTCAAAGCGTCCGGTAACAGCGGCGGCGGTTCTCACCAGTCGCAGCACCAGGCCGGGCAAAAAACCATGAAACGCGGTGCGTTTGATTCCCTGGATAACGCTGGCAAGCAAGCAGCGCTGAAAGACGGCGTCAGCATCGTCGATTAAATCGAAAGGAGCCATAAATGGCAGGCAATACCCTTACTGGTCTGATCCCGACCATCTATACCGCGCTGGACGTAGTGTCCCGCGAGCAAACTGGTTTTATTCCTGCGGTGGCGCGTGACGCGAAAGCTGATGCTGCTGCAAAAGACCAGACCGTACGTGCGCCAGTCGCACCTGCAGCCACCACTGAAGATATTGTCCCTGGTCCTTCAGCGCCTAATTCTGGCGACCAGACCATCGGTGGTGTGGATGTCAAAATCACCAAATCCAAAATGGCCCCGGTGAAATGGAATGGTGAAGAGCAATTGGCTCTGGGCCCGGCTGGTACCTACAACACCATCCTGGCTGACCAGTTCAAGCAGGCTTTCCGTGCGCTGGCGAACGAAGTGGATGCAGACCTCGCTGCGCTGTACCTCAACTCCTCCCGCGCTGTTGGCGCGCCGAAGAATACCCCGTTCAGCATCAAAGACGATCTGACTGATGCTGCGTTGGCGCGTCAAATCCTGACCGATAACGGTGCGCCGACTACTGATTTGCGTATGGTGCTGGGTGGCGAAGCGATGGCATCCATCCGTGGTAAACAGGCTGTACTCTTCAAAGCGAACGAAGCGGGAACCGACCAGCTGCTGCGTGAAGGTGTTATCGGTCGCATCATGGGCTTCAACCTCCACGAATCCTTCAGCATCAAGCGTACCGCGAAAAGCGCTGCTGCTGGCTATAAGGTCAATGGCGCGAAGAAAGAGGGCGATATCATCATCGCTATCTCTGCCGGCACCGGCGGTATTGCTGCTGGTACTGCGGTGAAGTTCGCCGGTGATGACAACCAGTATCTGGTCGTTGCGGCTACGTCTTCCACTATCACTATTAGCGCGCCGGGCCTCCGTCAGGATCTGGCAGATCAGGCTGATGTCACCGTGTTGAGTGAGTTCGTGCCGAACATGGCGTTTGACCGCGGGGCATTCCTGCTGGCCAGCCGTACCCCGGCGATGCCTGAAGGTGGCGATACTGCTGATGACGTCATGAATGTGACCGACCCGGTATCTGGCATCACCTTCCAGGTGGCGCTGTACCGCCAGTACCGTCAGGTGCGTTATGAAGTGGGCCTGGCATGGGGTGTGGCTGCTGTGGCGCCACGTCATTCCGCCATCATCATGGGTTAACCCAGGGGGCTTCGGCCCCTTTGTTTTTCAGGAGGCCCAATGGCCGGATTAACCAGAGAACAGCGCGCTCAGCGTGAAGCGGAAAAGCTTGCAGCTCAGCAGGCCGCTGATAAAAATCCTGCGCAGCAGGAACAGCAGCAGGAACAGCAGCAAGGAACAGCAGACAGCAGGGTATTGAGCTGGTGGTCATGGTACGTGAAACCCCAGAATTCCCTGGCGGCCCGCTACGCGCAGATGTTCATCCTGATGAAGTGGATAACTGGTTGGCGCTGGACTGGCGTCTGGAGGAATAACCATGCTGGTTGCCGATCCCAACTCTCCAGGCTTCAAAAGCTACGCCAGCGTGTCAGACCTGCGGGCATTTGCCGCCGGGCGCGGATATAGCATTCCTGCAGATGATGGTGAGTGCGGCCAAATGCTGATGCAGGCAATGGACTTTCTGGAAGGGAAGGCCTGGCGCGGTCAGCGTTCCAGCGCATCACAGCCCCTATCCTGGCCGCGTTCCGGCGTGCGCTTCGATGGTGTTGACCTGCCGAATGATGCGATTCCACAGCGCCTGATTGATGCTCAATGCCGCCTGGCTATCGAGTCGCAGGAGATTGACCTCACCCCGTCGGTCGCTGGTGGTGGGGCGGTGACGATGGAGCGCGTCGAGGGTGCGGTAACAGTCCAGTATGAGCCGGGAACGAATAAAGCTTCTCCGTCATTCCCATGGTTCTATTCCGCACTGCGCGGGCTTGTAGTGGGCGGCAACCAGATCCGGGTCGAAAGGGGGTAGCATGGCAATCGACTATCGCCGCATGCGCGCTACGGCAACGCGGCTCCTGAAGGATAACGGCAAATCCTACCAACTGACCCGAGGCGGTACCACCACCCGCGATCAGTACGGGAAAGAGATTACCACCGAGTCTGTTATCGCGACCGTTACCGGCGTTATCACTGAATACTCCACTCGTGAAATCGACGGCTCTCTGATTGCTACAGGCGATAAGAAGCTGGCGGCCACGTTTGAAACTGAGGTGCGCATCGGTGACATCATTGATATCGACGGCCAAAAGTGGCGCGTGGTACAGCCGAATCCGGTTAAGCCTGCCGATGTGCTGATCTCCTACAACATCCAGCTGAGGGCGTAACTATGTCCAGCTCTGCTAATCAGCCGTTTCTTGCTGCCATTCAGTTGTTCATAGATAGTTCAAAGCAGGAAGCAGAGGAGGTAGTGCGCCGGACGGGTATTAAAATCCTGGGGCGCCTGGTCGAAATGTCCCCGGTGGGCCAACCGGATATCTGGCAGGTCAACCAGACTGCGACAGCGTACAATACTGCTGTACGTGAGCATAACGCGACCCTGCGTGATGATCCTGCCAACCTGACCAAATCAGGACGGCTTAAGCGTGGCCTGAGAGTTAACGACTCGATGGACATCAAAAAGCCAGATGGCTATGTCGGGGGGCGCTTCAAGAACAACTGGTATGTGGCGTTTGATAGCCAGCCGACCCAATCCAACGATACGCCGGACGCTTCTGGCCAGGGTTCCAACTCCCGCGGTCTGGCAGTGCTCGAGGTGTTCCGGGTAGGACAGGTCAGCTCGATCTACTTCACCAATAACCTACCGTATGCACAGGCGCTGGAGAACGGGCACTCCGGGCAGGCGCCCGGTGGCATGGTGGGTATCACTGCGCTGGATGCCGCGCAGCTGTTCCGTGAGGCAATGAGCGAGGTGCGCAATGGCCGGTGACCAGTCAATGCGGATCGCTGACCTGCTGGAAGGTCGTATCGCGGTTATCTGCTCCTCGCTTGGGCTGCCAGTGGCCTGGCCAAACATCGCGTTCACTCCCCCCGATAATGCGCCTTACGGGCGTGTTTACATTCTGCCGGCGCAAACCGTGGGGCAGGACATTGAAGGCCAGTTGCGTACGTACCAGGGCATTCTCCAGCTCAACATCATCGCTCCTGCCGGTAGTGGCGTGATTCAGGCCAGAGGGCTGGCAAAGTCTGTCGCTGACGCCTTCTCCGAAGGGCTGCCGCTGGTGGCTGGTGATTTGACCGTCTATATCAACGGGCCGCCTCAGATTCGCCAGCCAATACAGGACCGTCCGACCTCTGCACCAAACGGCAGCAGCGGCTCCATCACCTACACCATCCCCGTCAGCATGCAGTACCGCGCTGATTACTGACCCACTATCTGGTGGGTTTTTTATTACTTAAATTCAGGAGAATGCAATGGCATTCGCAATCCCTAACGGGTCGCGTGTAAACGTGGCCAAGGCCTATCTTGCGCCGATTGTCTTCACTGCGGCATCCAATGCGACGGAATGCGAACTGACCGTTGCCTCGGCTGCTGGCATCCTCGCGGGCGATGTCGTCCAGGTTAGCTCTGGCTGGCTGAAGCTCGACAACATGGTGGTGCGTGTCAAGTCAGTTACTGGAACGAAAATCGTGCTGGAAGCGTTCGATACCACCGACACCAAGAAGTTTCCGGCGGGTACCGGGGCAGGTACGCTGCGTAAAATTGATTCGTGGATCACCATGCCTCAGGTTATGACGCTGTCCACCGAAGGCGGTGACCAACAGACCATCAGTGTGCAATTCTTGGAGGATGATAAAGCCCGTACCATCCCGACATTCAAAAACGCCGTGGTTCAGGTCTATACCTTCGCGCATGACCCGCAACTGGCGATCTACAAACGCCTCATTGACCTGGACGACTCCAGCGATACTACAGCGGTCTGGTTCCACAACCCGCGCGGCAAAGCCGATCGATACTACTCAGCCAAAGTATCCTTCCAGCGTGTACCACGTACTGAAATCAATGCTGTTGAAAGTAATGAAGCGCGCATGAACTTCGAATCGGATATGCAGATTTACCCGATTGCCGATTCCTCCGCTACTCCACTGGCATTCCTGACTGACCTGCCACCAACCAAGTCTGTTGCTGCTAACGCAGCTCTGGATCTGTCGGTGGTCATGCAGGGTGGTTCCGCGCCGTACACCTATGTGTGGAAGAAAGGCGGCACCGCCATTCCGGGCAAAACCGCATCCACGCTCAACATTCCGTCCGCTCAGTCTTCCGATGCCGGGGTGTATACCTGCGAAGTTACCGACGCTGCAGGCAAGACGCTCACTTCTGCCGGATGCACCGTCAGCATTACTTGATTAATCTGGCCCGGTAAGCCGGGCCTTACCGAGATGAACAAATGACCAAATTCTCCCTGATCCCCAATCCGACATTTTCCGTTACTGCCAGCATCCCGCGAGCTGGCACCGAAGACGGAAAACTGACCTTCACCTTTCGCCATAAAACGCTGGAGGAACTGCGTGCTATGGACGAGAAGCTGCAAGAGGATGCAGAAAGCAAGAAGGCTGCTATTGAGCCGCAGGCCGATTACCTCATGGAAATTGTCGAGGGGTGGGCGCTTCCAGATGAGTTCAACCGCGAAAACGTTATTGTCCTTCTGCGAAACTATCCGCGCGCGTTCGACAGCATCGGTCTGGCATACACCAAAGAGCTGATGGGTATCCGCGAAAAAAACTGAGGCAGGTCGCCGCAGCATTGTATACGCCGGGACCGACGCTCGCGGAGCTGAGCGCTTTTGGTTTGACGCCTGAGGACGTGGAGGAAGAGGTGGGGATCCTGCCCTCGGTGTGGAGGTCCTTCACCATCTTCTCTTCCCTGGCGACCCAGTGGCGAGTCGGCGCGAGCGGGGCGACCGGCCTTGATTACAACGTTCTTCCCTGGATGTTCGAGTTACACGGGGTTGAGGATGCGGCGGCCTGCATGGCTGACCTTCAAATTATGGAAAGCGAGGCTCTCAAGGTAATGCATAAGGAGACGAAATAATGACAGACCAGATCGCCTCGATTACTTTGCGGGCCGATGTTTCTGACCTGAAAACAGCCAGCAACGAACTGGATAAACTCGGCCAGGCGGCGGCCGGTGCCGTAGATAAAGCAGATGATTTGAATAGCGTGTTCCGCGCTGGCGCTGAATCTGCGAAGAAAGGCAGTGAAGGACTCAAGGAGCAGCAGAACGCGCTCAAAGGGCTGCTGGAGAATATCGACCCGGTTACCAAGGCCTTAAACCGCCTGGATGAGCAGCAAGAATCGCTGCGGAAATTCCAGACCAAAGGTTTTCTGGATACCGATACCTTTCAGGCTTACAACAAAATCCTGGATGACACCCGCCTCAAGCTGACCGACACCGGAGAAGCCGCGGCGCGTGCTCAGGCCGAATTAGCCGCTACCCAGGCGGCAGAGAAGCAGTCCGCAGCGTTAAAGAACCTTCTTGGATCCATCGACCCGACTATCCGCGCGTTCAATTCATTGGATGAACAGCACGCACATCTGGTGGCCCATTTCGAAGCAGGGCGCATTAACGGTGCTCAGTTCGAGCACTTCAACACAATCCTTAACCAGACGCGTGAGCGCCTCTCTGGTGTCGCAGACGTACTACCAGAAGCGCTATCCCGGCAGGAAGCTGCTGCCCGGCGCGCTGGAATCTCCGTTGGTCAGTACAGCGCAGCAATGCGCACGCTTCCGGCGCAATTCACCGATATCGCCACGCAGCTGGCTGGCGGTCAGTCGCCGTTCCTGATCCTGCTGCAACAGGGCGGACAGATTAAAGACCAGTTTGGTGGGGTTAAAGGGGCTCTAACGGGGGTGGGCGACTATTTACGCACTCTGTTAGGTTTCATTAATCCTGTAACGATAGGTATTAGCGGTCTGGTTGTAGGCCTCGGGGCGATGGCTGTAGCTTGGTACAAAGGCAGCCAGGAAGCCAGTGAGTTTAATAAGCAGCTCATACTAACGGGTAATTATTCGGCCAGTTCGGCGAGCCAACTGTCAGACATGGCTCAAAAAATTGGAGGCTCCAGTGGTAAGGTTGCGGCTGCCGCTCGGACGCTCGCGGAGGTGGTTGGGGCAGGGACGTTTAAAACGGAGCAGCTCGAAACAGTTACCAAGGCGGCGCTGGCGATGCAGGAGGCCACTGGCCAGTCTGTTGACGCCACCATTAAGAACTTCCAAAAGCTGTATGCCAGCCCAACCAAGGCGGCGGAGGATCTTAATTCTACGCTCCATTTCCTGACCTCATCGCAATACGGCTATATTTCGGCACTGGAGCGTCGGGGTGATAAAGAGGGCGCGGCAGAGGCGGCTGCAAAAGCTTATAGCCTAGCTGAGCAAAAGCGCAGCCAGCAAATCCTCGACAACATGGGATTAATTGAGAGAGCTGCTGGTAGCGTCAGCAAGGCCCTTAAGGGGATGTGGGATGAACTTCTGAATATTGGTCGCCCTGAAGCTCCGAACGACATGCTCCGCAAGATGCAGTCCGAACTTGCTGAGCGTGAGAAAGCCTTGCTTCCAGATAGACAGCGTCAGGGATATGGATATAGCTATGATGCGAGCAGTAACGATCAGGAATATGACGCACGTAGGAAAGCTCAGTTATCAGCGATAAGTGCTTTAAAGGCACAAATAGCGCCACTTCAACAAGCTGCTCAGCTTCAGGAAGATATTAATGCTTCTATTCAGCAAGGAACCGAGGATGATAACAAGCGAACTAATGTCCTGATTTATCGAAACCGCATCCTTGAACAGTCAGCTACATGGCAGGAAAAACGCAGCAAGGCCCTGTCTGAACTTTGGAAAAATGTCGCGGCCTCGCCCGGCGACTGGAGCTCAGCACAGCGGCAGCAGGCTGTAGATGCCATTAATAAACAGTTTCATCCGGACAAAACTCCCAAAACTCCAGCCGTTAAGGTTTCAACAGGTGATCGCTCAACCGACACCTACAATGCTGAAACTCTAGCTCTGCAAGCGCAGCTCAAAACGCTGCAGGATCATCGTGACATCAACGATGTAATCAGCCAGCAGCGTAAGCAGCAGTGGGAGTTAATCTCAAAAATCACCATCCTCGAGTCCACAGCTAACGATCCGAAAGGGCGTGCATTAACTTTCGATGAAAAATCGTTGCTGGCGAACAAAGAGAAGCTGCTGGCCCAGGCAGATATTAATGCCGGACTGGGTGATCAAATTGCCAAGCAGCAAAAATTGAACTCATTGGCTGACCAGGCAACTAAGTTCGCCCAGCAACAGTCTGCCAAGCAGGCGGAAATTGCGGCAGCAGCAAGAGGCTTGTCCACCAGAGAGGCTGAAAGGGAGGCGACGCGCCAGCGCCTGACTGAATCCTACGGCTTTAACCAAGACGCTCAGAAAAAGGTTCTCGCAGATCAAGAGGAGACCTACCGGAAAGAAGATGAACTTCGCAGCGACTGGCAGGCTGGCGCAAAGCGGGGCTGGGCCGATTATGCCGACTCAGCAACAAACACGTTTGAAGCAATGCGAAATGTGGCCGGTTCAACCTTCAGTGGTCTATCCGACATGTTGACAGATCTGGTAACTACCGGCACTGCAAGCTTCAAAGACTTCACCAAGTCCATGTTGAAGATGATCGCGCAGGTAACGAATCAGTTGCTTGTGGCTTACGCCGTTCAGGCTGCGATGGGGTGGATTAGCGGTAGTGCTGGTGGCAACACGCCAGGCGGAGCATATGCCAGCGCTGCAAACTCTGGAGTTAGCCTGTTTGATTCCGGTGGTTACACAGGTGCGGGCGGTAAATATGAACCCGCAGGCATCGTGCATAAAGATGAGTTCGTTTTCACCAAAGAAGCCACTAGGCGGATCGGCGTAGATAACCTATATCGTCTAATGAACAACGGTAATTTAGGCCGTTACGCTTCTGGTGGGCTTGTTGGGGGAAATCAGGCTGGGGCGGCAGACTCTGGTGTGCCAATTATCAGCGTCAGTTTTGGTGACATAAACATTGGTTCAGGTGGACAGGCCAATACAGGTGGCTCAGCAAATGCTGCAGCTATTGGCAGGCAACTCAACGATGCGATGATTGACACCATTAATACTCAAGTAAGAAAACCAGGCACTCCGCTGTGGAATGCCGTTAGAGGGAAATACTAATGAAAATTGCAGAAGTAAAGGTCTCTGATGTTGTTTGGTATGCCAACGAAAATGGAAAGGCGATCAGTGCCTTCGTGACTTTCTATGGCCCAGACGATTGCACTCGCATTGCAAGTGTCCCTGTTAACCTGCCATATCAGCTAGACCTGACCCTTAAGCAAGTTGAAGAGCTTGCCATTGCCACTGCTAAGGGTACGCTAAAAGCGGTCGCTACTAGTTTCTGATCGTTACATCCCTATCTCCCCTGGTTATCATGAGAAAAAACATGATAATCATGGGGATGATAATGAGAAAAATGTTTTGCTTAAGTTTGGCCTGTATTGCACTTACTGCGTGTAAACCTTCAGAGGAAAAAGCACTACAACTCGGGCAACAAGAAATTGCAAATGGGTTGATGGATCCCGATAGCGCCAAATTTAAAATGGTTAGGTTCAATTTGGACAAAAACCAGCAGTCCGGGGATGTTGTGAGCGGTTTCGTATGTGGCAGGGTTGCTGGGAAGAATGGGTTTGGTGCGTATGTTGGCTACCATCCTTTCTATGTTCATATCAAGATGACTCCCAAAGGGGCGTTTTCTAAAGGAGTGAATTATGAGATCGGAGAAAAAGCGATATACCCCGATGGAAGAGATGAGTCATGGATAGATCTTGACGGAAACTCTTATGTTAGCCGCTGCGGTGCCACACCATCCAAATGAGTTTATGTAGAGCCTTCTAACCACCACCACTCAACCGAAACCAAGCCTCGCTGACGCGGGGCTTTTTGTTGCTCTCCTGAGAACGATGCGGTTGAAATTTGAACGCCGCATTCAGAGGGCGCGAAATACTACAGCAATCTTTTGGGGAATTCATTGTAAGTAGGCCATGTTCTTGTGCAAAAAGTGCTATTTGTGCGCATTGGTACAGATTGAAACGCATTGGAACGCATTGCAACTTTGCACGATCATGTTGTGATTCTGCAATTACCTTAGAGGTAATTTCGGCAAACATGACGCTAACTTGCAAAATGGTCATCGCGATCATCGTCGAACGTGGGGCTATCTTGACGAAATGAAGATTGCTTAAAAGTTATAGCTGGCTATAAAATCGTTGTAGAGATGTACTTTCATTATTGATTTAGAGGTTCAACTATGTTTTGCGAAGAAAAAGTAGCTCAGATGGCTGCTTACCTGCTACTAAAACGTGGCGGGCGCATGGCATATCTGAAGCTAATGAAATTGCTATACTTGGCAAACCGTCAATCAATGATCATGTATGGGCGCATGATGGGTGAAGATCGCCTTTACTCTATGCCTCATGGTCCCGTGATGTCGACCACGTTAGATTTGATTCGTGGTAGGGCAGATATTGACGGCGAATACTGGTATCGTCTGATAAATACGGCTGGGCACGATGTATGTCTGAGTGCAGATCCCCGTGAAATGGATGTCGATGAGGTGTTCGATGAATTGAGCCGGGCTGATGTACGTATTCTTGATGAAATTTATGCACAGTATGGTCACATGAACAGATATGAGCTGCGTGACATGACCCACCTGCGTGAGGTATGTCCGGAATGGCACGATCCTAACGGTTCGAGAGCCCCAATTGATGTTCGTGAGATCTTTTTGAATGCAGGGAAGACTCCTGAAGAAGCTGAAAATATTCTCAGGAGCATGCGCGAATCACAAGAGCTTAAGGAATTTTCTTCTCAATTGTCATGAGTACATTCCAACCTTATAGAAAAGGAACAGTCTTAGCTCCGAGTGGACCATGCAATCATCTCCATGTGATTTGCAACGATCCTGTTTATTACCCAATAAATGACTGTTACTGCATTTTGGTTGTGAATGTCTCTAGTATTAAGCCGGGTGTCCCTCACGATGATGCTTGCGTGCTTAACCCTGGCGACCATCGATTTATTCAGCATCCGAGTTATGTTGTTTATGCTGAGGCCGTTATCTGGCGTGTCGATAATGTTGAAAGGAAACAAGCTGCTGGTGAGATAACGGCACATGACGATATGTCTGAGGTTTCCTTTGAGCGAGTCCTTTCAGGCTTCGACATTTCTGAACAAGCCAAGCCAAAGCACATCAGGTTTAAAGAAAGGTATTGCTCTAACAACGAGTTAGTGGAACAACCTCAACCATCAGATGATATGACCGGCACATAACACAAATCCGCTTTTTGCAGGTTTGGTATATTGGATATAAAAATACAAACACCCGCTTCGGCGGGTTTTTTTATGGAGTAAATATGACCGTCGAAACCTACAACTGGCATTCGCAGCTCGGCGCGGGTGCTGTCGAATACAGTCAAACGATACGGTCTGCGCAGTTCGGGGACGGTTACGAACAGGTGGCTGAGAACGGTATTAACTCCACCGCCATTCAGGTTCCAATGAAGCATGCAGGAACGGAGGCGGAAATTAACGCAGTTCGCGACTTCCTGCTGGCGCATACCGTTAAAGCATTTGTCATCACGCCTCCTGGCGAAGTGAAGGGGCTTTATCGCGTTGTCGCCGACTCCGTGCGCAAAAACCAGATTAGCAGCAAATTCGCTGAACTGACATTCACGATTAAGCGCGCTTATGGCGTCTATGCCTGAGGTGAAGCATGACAGCACTGATTGATACGGCGGCAATGCTGGCGCCAGGTGGCAGAGTCCGCCTTGTTGAAGTGGATGCTTCAGAGTTCAGCGGCGGTATTCATCGTTTTCACTACAGTCCATTTCCCCATACATCCACCGAGATTGAAGCGGCGAATGGCGATGAGACTAAGCTTGGACCAAAACCCATCATCTGGGATGGAAAAACCTTCGACTTCTGGCCATTCCAGATTTCTGACCTCGCTCTCTCGACCGACCAGGCCGCGGAACCGAAGCTGAGCGTATCGAACCTTGACGGGCATATCACTGCGCTCTGCCTGCAGTTCAAGGACATGGTTAACGCGAAGGTAAGCATCATCGACACCTACGCCGTTTATCTGGACGCGGTTAACTTCCCAGGCGGCGTGAACCCGATGGCAGACCCTACAATGTTCACGTTCCAGACCTTCTGGCTGGACACCAAAACCTCAGAAGATGATGAGGTGGTTACGTGGTCACTCAGCAGCCCGGCGGATTTGCAGAACCTGGTTATTCCCACCCGTCAAATTACATCGCTGTGCGAGTGGGCGCTGCGCGGCCAGTACCGCAGTGGCGACGGCTGCACCTACAACGGCACGGCGTATTTTGATGCGAAAGGCAATGCGGTTGCTGACCCAGCATTGGACGTGTGCGGTGGTTGCCTGAGCGATTGCCGTAAGCGATTTGGTGCGGGCCTGGCTGAACCCAATACTGCCACACTCGATTTTGGTGGATTCCCGGCAACTGTTCTCTTCTCCCGATAACCGGACTTCAATATGAACAAAACGATAATGAACGCTATCCGGGTGCATGCTCTGGAGGAATCGCCACGCGAGTGCTGCGGCTTCGTCATCCAGACAGGACGGCGTCAGCGATACATTCCGGTACCGAACAGTCATGAAAACCCATCTGAGCATTTCCGTATCGATGGCGAGCATTGGGCGAACGCCGAAGATATCGGGGCGATTGTGCGCGTTATCCATTCCCATCCTGGCGACGGAGCAAGGCCCATTCCATCCGATCTGGACCGCCAGCAGTGCAACAACTCCGGCGTGGTATGGGGCATTTATGCGCCGGATAGCGATGAATATGCCGAGATAATGCCGGAGGCGGTACCCCTTATCGGGCGTCCGTTTATCCTGGGCTCAAATGACTGCTGGGGGCTGATTATGGACTGGCATGCCACCCAGGGTGTAACGCTGAACGACTTTCGCGTCGATTACCCATGGTGGGAAAGCCAGTACCCGGACAACCTGTATTTCGACAACTGGGAGCGGGAAGGGTTTGTCGAATGCGACCCGTCTCCAGGCTGTATGGTCATCATGCAGGTTGAATCCAGTAAGTGGAACCACGCGGGGATCATTACCGAGGAAGGTGAACTGCTTCACCATCTGTACGGGCAGCCATCCTGCATCACGCCGTATGCGCGCGGTTATTTCAAAGATAGGACGATGATCTGCGTCCGTCACAAAGAACTACCGCAGGAGATTCAGCCATGGCGCGTTTAACCACGATTCGATTGTACGGTGTACTGGGAGCCCGGTTTGGCCGTGTTCACAGGCTGGCGGTACAGACTTCTTCCGAGGCTGTCAAGGCGCTCTGCATCAATCTGGATGGGCTTGAAAGCTATCTCATGAACGCCAAAAAG
Organism: Citrobacter sp. wls714; assembly: GCF_005281025.1. NCBI lineage: Bacteria > Pseudomonadati > Pseudomonadota > Gammaproteobacteria > Enterobacterales > Enterobacteriaceae > Citrobacter > Citrobacter sp. wls714. The sequence continues at coordinate 25,881 of NZ_SZWZ01000009.1, forward strand.
AACGGCATGACGTTTGCAGTATTCCGTGGAAAAAGAAACATTGGCGTTGAGGACTATCAGAACCTTGCTGGGAATAGCGACATTCGAATTGCACCGGTTATGGAAGGTGCAAAGAAAGCAGGTTTGTTCCAGACCATCCTTGGAGCCGTGATGGTTGTGGCTGGCGTTGTAACCGGCGTTCTTACCGGATGGACAGGTGTGGGGCTCACATTCGCTGCCGGTTTGATAATGTCGGGTAGTTCAATGATGGCCGGCGGTATCTACCAGATGCTATCACCACAACCGAAAGGACTACAGGGGCGAGACGATCCTGACAATAAACCCTCATATGCCTTCGGTGGCTCGGTGAATACCCTTGCGATGGGTAACCCGGTCGCGCTTCTTTATGGTGAGCGCGAGATTGGCGGCGCCATCATCAGTGCTGGCATAGTCGCTGAAGATATCTGAAAACTCCCTTCTGAATATCAAGCACCCAATTGGGTGCTTTTTTTATGGATGTAATATGGAAGCGATTACTGGTGCAAAAGGTGGCAGCCAGAAGCAACACACGCCTGTAGAGCAGCCGGATAGTGCACAGTCTATGGCGCGCTGCCGCATGCTGCTTGCGCTCGGAGAAGGTGAGTTTGCTGGTGGCCTGGATGCGACCCGGATATTCCTGGACGGTACGCCGTTGGGAAACCCCGACGGAACGATGAACCTTGAGAACGTTACCTGGGATTTCCGTCCGGGCACGCAGACGCAGGCCCCGATCCCCGGTTTCCCAGCAGTGGAGAACGAAACCAGCATCGGCGTGTCGCTAACGAAAGTTACCCCATGGACTCGAGCTATCAGCAACACCCAGATCGATGCCGTATTGGTACGCGTTGGCATTCCAGGCCTTCAACAGCAGGAAAACGATGGGGATATTGTCGGTACTACGGTTCAGTATCATATCGACCTTGCCGTTGATGGCGGCGCGTACAGCACCGTAATGACCAAAACTGTTACGGAGAAACTCAGCTCTCTCTATGAGTTGACGCACCGTATTAACCTGCCGAAAGCGAACACAGGCTGGCAGATTCGCGTGGTACGCGACACCGACGACAGCACCAGCCAGATGTTGCAGAATAAAACGCAGGTACAGGCTATCACTGAGGTGATTGATGCGCGCCTGCGTTATCCCCACACGGCGCTGCTGTATGTGTCGTTCAACGCCAAATCGTTCAACAATATCCCGAAGATTTCCTGTAAACCAAAGGGGCGTATTATCCGCATCCCTTCGAATTACGATCCGATAGCCCGAACCTACAGCGGCACATGGGACGGGACGTTTAAGTGGGGCTGGACGAATAACCCAGCATGGATCTGGTTCGATGTACTCACTGAGCCGCGCTTCGGACTTGGCCGACGCGTCACGGCGCAGATGCTGGATAAGTGGGAGCTTTACCGTATCGCCCAGCGTTGCGATCAGAAAGTACCTGACGGGAAGGGGGGAGACGGTACCGAGCCGCGCTTCATGTTTGACGTTTATATCCAGTCGCAGGCTGATGCGTGGCAGGTAATCAAGGACATTGCCGCAGGGTTCAATGGCATGACGTTCTGGGGCAACAACATGTTCAATGTTGTCTCGGACATGCCGGCGGACACGTCGAAATTGCAAATCCTTACCCGCGCTTCGGTGGTGGGCAAACCGGTTTACTCGAGCGGCAGTGAAAAGACCCGCTTCTCCAGCGCGCTGATTAACTTCAGCGACCCTGACAATCACTATCAGGACCGCACAACAGCGGTGATGTTCCCGGACCTGGTTAAGCAGTTCAAGTTTAAGCAGACTCAGCTAACCGCGATTGGCTGCACGCGTGAAAGCGAAGCTCAGCGCCGAGGTGGTTGGGCAGTGTACTCCAATTCTCTGGACCGTATTATCACTGTCCAGACGGGACTTGATGGCTTCGCTTATGTGCCGGGCACCGTATTTGCGTTTGCAGATGAACGCCTGTCAGGGCGCGTTTACGGCGGGCGTATCACCGGGTATAACGCAGGTCTTAAGGCCGTGACCACTGACCGGGGCACCAGTGCGGTGTCGGGCGATACGCTGATGATTCGCACCCAGGGCGGTACCGTTGAAAGCCGTGTGATACAGGCCGTAAATGGCACGCAGCTTATCGTGTCCACGCCGTTCACGGCGGCGCCATTACCTAATGCCATTTTTGTTATCGATGCGGGCCAGTTGCGCCTCCATTATTTCCGCGTAACCAATCTGACATTTAACGATGAAGAGAACACCTACAGTATCACCGGTGCAGAGTACAACGGCGCGAAATACGATGCCGTTGATAATAATGCTCGACTGGATACGCCACCGACCAGTCTGATTCCTACAGGCCTGGTGGGGCAACCGATGAACATCACGATCAGCAGCTATGATTCAGTTCGCCAGGGGCAGCGTATCGCCACCATGGTTGCGAGTTGGGATGCGCCATTAGATAAAAACGGGAAACCTCAGGCAGATATCGTCGCGTATCAGGCACAGTGGAAACGCGGTGATAATGAGTGGATCAATATCCCCGAAACAGGTCTGCGCAATATAGAGGTCGCCGGGATTTTCTCTGGTGATTATCTTGTGCGAGTCCGTGCCATTAATTCCGCTGGTGCTTCCAGTCTATGGGCCTCTTCTGTCCTGACTCATCTCACAGGACGTACTGGGGAAGTTCCCAAACCGGTTGGTCTGCGCACCACAGCAATCAACTGGGGTATTCAGGTTGACTGGTCCTTCCCGGTTGATACAGGTGACACCCTCCAGACTGAGTTGCAGTATTCAGTAAACGGCAACGGTGATAACCCTCTGCTGCTTGCCGGAGTTCCTTATCCGCAACACACCTACACACAACTGGGCTTAAAGGCTGGTGTTGAATTTTGGTACCGGGCTCGCCTGGTCGACCGTATTGGTAATCAGAGTGACTGGACCGACTGGATTCGTGGTGAATCCAACGCGAATGCTGACGACTACCTGGGCGATATTGCCGATGATTTTCTGACGTCTGCCGATGGTGACCGCCTGACAAGCGACATTGATACCAACCTGGAAGCTGCGTTGCAGAATGCGCTGGCCAACCATGGAACGGTGGAACACCAGTGGGCGCAGTACGGCGAAGTGCGCGCGGATATTCTGGTGGTTAAAACGACCATTGCGCAGGTGGATAAGGCCATGGCTGAAATGTCCACGCAGGTGCAGGCGCAGTTCAATGATGTGACTGCAGCTCTGGAAGATAAACTCACCGCCGTGGTTGATGCCTCCGGAGCATCTGCGATTTACACCCTCAAAACCGGAGTACGGATTAACGGTGTTATGTATAACGCCGGAATGTCGATTGCAGTGCTGGCCGAAGCGGGTAAGCCGGTAGT
>NZ_SZWZ01000006.1:0-1978 GCF_005281025.1 Citrobacter sp. wls714
GAAAATTCGATATCTCAACCAGCGCCATAAGAAAAATACTCCACTTTGGTGAATGCCCGCTGAATGACAAGCAACGAGTCCATACGCACACTTCCGTTCTCGCCGCGCGAGTGTAGAGCCTGTCGGTTAATCACCAGGCCAACGTGCGCCGGTTGCGTTCCGCGGTATCCGACAAATATCCCGCCTTCGACAGGTTTATCGTCCTGGCGCCAGAAAACGACGTCGCCCTGATAGCAGGTGAAGAAGTCCTTACCGGCTTCGTAGTCCGGCGTCTGGTGCAGCTCAATGCCGAGAACGTGACGGTAATACAACACCACCAGTCCCCAGCAGTCGACCATCTCGAACGAACAGGCACGATTAGCCCACGGCACGCCGATCACCTTCCGAACAAAATCAGAGGTACTGCAGGCCGGTATATTCCGTTGGGTCATAGAGCCTTCCGATGTTGTTGTTCAGCGGGTTGGTGACGGACAGGGTTACTGACGCGGAGTCAGCGTCGATGTCCACCGTCTTGACGTAAAGCTGCCAGGACTTAATCGGCACAGACACGTCGCCGCTGTCGAAGATCTGCCTGGTGGCAGTGATGGCTGTCAGCCGGGCCGCGCCATTCCACTGCTTCATCAGCGCTTTAATGTCAGACGACAGCCGACCTAACTTCACCGTCGCGTCGATCACCGGCGTACCACTCTGCTGACTCTCTTCGATTTCAAAGCGCGCTGGCGTGTACGTCTGGCCTCCTAGTACCTTCGGAAAGAACTGCTTGTCGACCAAGCGGACATAACCAAAGGATGGATGGTAGAACGTGATGGTGTCGTACAGCCCGCGCGTCGGCCGCTGCTGCTTGTACTCTCTGAAGCTCGGCATTACGGCACCCTCGGTAGTGATTCCGGATCGCGGCCGTCCGGATAACCAGTAACTACGATATCCAGCCACGAATCCCACGGCGGCGGCAGCTCAACAATGATGTCGTCGAATTCGTCATCTGCGTTGTAGAGGTGGTTTGCAATCACGGTTCCAGTCCATGTAACAACGCCGTTTGTGATGTTTGTCTGAACAGGCATCTGCGTGAAGTGGAGTTCCTGCAACTGTACCCCACTGCCGCCGAGATTCACCTTCATACGGAACCAATTTAGCCCACGGTTTAGGTAGTTAGGGCTGCGCAGCCACTGCTGGAATGCGCGCTCCTCTGCCGACGTAAAGATCCACATCAGTGACCACGTCACTTTCAGGTCATCGGTCTGGTTATGAAAGATAGCCGGGCCTACCGCTGGCTGATCGGCCTGAAACCCGGTATCGAGCGTCATGTTTTTACTGGCCTTCTGCGCCAGCGGCAGCCAGTCGGGATAGTCGATAATTGGCATCAGCCCTGCCCCCTTGGCGTGCGTTTAACGTTCAAATTACTGGTAATAGCCTGGCTTGCTGGGCCACCATTATTCATGTCAGCTATAAATGCATCGATGGTCCATGTGCCGTCACTGCCCTGCGTAGCCTGTGCATCGACCGATGCTGAAGAGTAATTGTTGATATTCAAAACCACCCCGCCACCGCCTCCGGCAGTCATATCCTTATTGCTAATCACCTTGCCGTTGTCGCCAGGAATCATGTATTGCTTCCCGGTGCTGGCCTGGTAAATCTCAGGCATGCCGCCTTCACCGACCTGATACATTCCCCCGGCTGAAACGGGCCCGCCGTTCTTGCGTTTGCCTGTCAGTGCCAAGATGCCAGCCATCGCGCCAAGACCAATAGCCACTGCACCACCGAATGAAGCCACGGATGACATGATGGCCGCAGGAGTCCATGCCGCCGTAGTAGCCGCTGCCGCCGCCGTCGAAGTCGCCGTCGTGGTTGCGATGCCTGCTGCCTGTGCCGTGGTGGATGCTGCAACCGCTGCAGTGGTTGCTGTCTGTCCCATGATTGCAGACTTCACCCACTCAACACCCATCTGGACAAAGGTATTGATTACACTGTTCAGTACCGT
>NZ_SZWZ01000007.1:0-4262 GCF_005281025.1 Citrobacter sp. wls714
GCACCGCCGTAGGTTTTAGCCAGTACGGTAGTGATTGCAGCGGTCAGCGTTGTTTTACCATGGTCAACGTGGCCGATAGTACCGACGTTAACGTGCGGTTTAGTACGTTCAAATTTTTCTTTAGACATCGATTGTCCCTCTAAGACACGGATAAATCGGTGATATCACCACATCAACCAGGCAATATACCTGAGCTGTTGAATGCTTTTAAAAGTAAACAGAGAGAAACGGGAAGGAGAAGTGAAGTGGTGCTGATACCCAGAGTCGAACTGGGGACCTCACCCTTACCAAGGGTGCGCTCTACCAACTGAGCCATATCAGCACGTCTGGAGCGGGCAGCGGGAATCGAACCCGCATCATCAGCTTGGAAGGCTGAGGTAATAGCCATTATACGATGCCCGCATCCTGAAACTCGGCTACCCAGTTCTTTCTGTAACAAAAAAGAGATTTCTCTCTTTTATGTTCGAGCTGATTAATTTTTTAACCAACTCAGGCGGCGATAACGCTGCCAGAAAGTGGTGGTGGGGGAAGGATTCGAACCTTCGAAGTCTGTGACGGCAGATTTACAGTCTGCTCCCTTTGGCCGCTCGGGAACCCCACCGGACTTGATGGTGCCGACTACCGGAATCGAACTGGTGACCTACTGATTACAAGTCAGTTGCTCTACCTACTGAGCTAAGTCGGCATCAAGTAGCGCGCATTTTATGGAGACCTGCGCACTCATGCAACTAAAAAATTGCATAAAATGTTCTATCGCTCACATTTTGCACTATACGTCCGATAAATAATCTATTTCTTCGTATGATTGGATAAATTTCCAACGGCGCCCACCCTTCCAAAGGCAAGTTTTGCGCCGCCATGCGCTCATCCATAGAGAGAAAGTACCTCTTTATACATCTGGAATAGCCGTCACATTGCTTTTCAGGGGATGATTTTTTCTTATTATTCCCCCTCATCTGGTGTTACCCTCCTGCCCATTGTCCAAATTAACTGAAATGTGCGTGCCATTGCGTGCCGGGGATGATTTCGTTTTTTTACCGCAGACCTGATATAGCAATGACAGCCAGACCATGCGTATGAGTATAAAAGAGCAAGCGTTAACGTCGCCTTACCTACAGTTTGATCGCAACCAGTGGGCTGCGCTTCGTGATTCCGTGCCAATGACTCTGACCGAGGAAGAGATTGCTCGTCTGAAAGGCATTAACGAAGACTTGTCGCTGGAAGAAGTTGCCGAAATTTATTTGCCTCTATCGCGTTTGCTAAATTTTTACATCAGTTCGAACCTGCGACGTCAGGCGGTGCTGGAGCAATTTTTAGGCACTAACGGCGAGCGTATTCCTTATATTATTAGCATTGCTGGCAGCGTCGCCGTTGGCAAAAGCACCACAGCTCGTGTTTTACAGGCACTATTGAGTCGCTGGCCTGAGCATCGTAAGGTTGAGTTGATTACGACCGACGGTTTTCTTCATCCTAATCAGGTGTTGAAAGATCGTGGACTCATGAAGAAGAAAGGCTTCCCTCAGTCCTATGATATGCACCGCCTGGTTAAATTCGTTTCCGATTTGAAGTCAGGCGTACCTAACGTCACGGCGCCGGTCTACTCTCATCTTATCTATGATGTGATCCCTGATGGCGACAAAACCGTTGCCCAGCCTGACATATTAATACTCGAAGGGCTTAATGTATTACAGAGCGGGATGGATTATCCTCACGATCCACATCATGTATTTGTTTCTGATTTTGTCGACTTTTCTATTTATGTTGATGCGCCAGAAGAATTACTCCAGACGTGGTATATCAACCGCTTCCTGAAATTCCGCGAAGGGGCATTTACCAACCCAGACTCTTATTTCCATAATTATGCGAAATTGTCGGAAGATGAGGCAATCAACACGGCCACATCGTTATGGAAAGAGATTAACTGGCTGAATTTAAAACAAAATATTTTACCAACGCGTGAGCGAGCCAGCTTGATTATGACCAAAAGCGCCAATCATGCCGTTGAAGAGGTCAGGCTACGTAAATAAATTAATAAGGGGAGCTACAGCTCCCCTTATTATTATTCAGCACTTCTGAGCGATATTTCTCCGCCCATCCAGGGTTTTATCACGCCATTTTGTTCAAGCAATAATGCGCCTTGTGCATCTATTCCACGCGATACCCCAAATATTTCTTTATCGCCAATAATGAGTTTTACCGGACGGTCGATAAAGTTGTCCAACTTCTTCCAGCGGGACAGATAAGGTGCCAGGCCCTCATGTTCAAACAGTACCAGCGCAGCACGCAGCTCGCGGATCAGTCGGGCAGCAAGGGTATTGCGGTCAATATTAATTCCCGCTTCCTGGAGATTAATCCAGCCCTGATTAACGACATTCTCTTCTACCCGGCGCATGGCCATGTTAATACCCGCACCGATAACAATTTGCGCGGCATCGCCCGTTTTACCCGTGAGTTCAACCAAAATTCCGGCCAGTTTACGATCGAGCAGATAGAGATCGTTCGGCCATTTCACGCGAACTTTATCCGCACCCAGATCGCGTAAAACCTCCGCCATGACAATACCAATCACCAGACTCAAACCAATTGCGGCTGCCGGTCCTTGCTCTAGTCGCCAGAACATTGAGAGATACAGATTGGCGCCAAACGGTGAGAACCACTTACGTCCGCGACGACCACGACCGGCCTGCTGATACTCAGCGACGCAGGCATCCCCTGACTCCAGTTGACCAATGCGGTCCATCAGGTACTGGTTGGTTGAGTCGATAACCGGCAGAACCGTGACATTCCCCCTATCCAACTGAGAATGAATCAGTGATGAGTCTAATAACTGGATAGGCTCAGGTAAGCTGTATCCTTTACCGGGAACAGTAAATACATCAACGCCCCAGTCGCGTAGCGTCTGAACATGCTTGTTGATTGCCGCGCGGCTCATTCCCAGCTGTTCACCAAGCTGCTCACCGGAATGAAATTCACCATCGGCTAACAAGGAAATAAGCGTCAGGGGGACGGTATTATCTTTCATGCGATGATCTCCACAGCATTCACTTCACCCTGTGGGCCAATAAATCTGACCTCAGGTTCAAGCCAGACATTGAATTTCTCACCGACGTTTTGGCGTACATGATGCGCTAGTTGCACCACATCCTGACTGGTCGCACGGTCTGCATTGATCAGTACCAGTGCTTGCTGCTGATGTACCGCTGCACCACCAATACGCATGCCTTTTAGCTGGCATTGATCGATAAGCCAGCCGGCAGCCAGTTTCACTGAACCATCAACCTGTGGGTAATGAGGCGCGGTCGGGAATTTAGCCAGCAGTTCCTGCGCAACGTGCGCTGTAACAACCGGGTTTTTAAAGAAACTACCCGCATTACCGTTAACTTTCGGGTCGGGCAGCTTTGTTGTGCGCATATGACAGACAGAATCAAAAACCTGCTGAGGCGTCACGGTTGCGGGATCCAGACGAGTCAGGTCACCATAAGTGAGAACGGGCTGCCACTGTTTAGGCAAGCGCAGACCAACGGCAACAATTGCGAAACGATCCTGGTATTCATGCTTGAAGATGCTGTCACGGTAACCAAAACGGCATTCCGCGGCGCTGACGCGCAGATGTTTGCCGGTTGACAGTTCAACGCAGTCCACATATTCACAGACACGCTGCAGCTCCACACCATAAGCACCAATATTCTGAATGGGAGATGAACCGACGCATCCGGGAATGAGTGCAAGATTTTCCAGCCCTGGCATACCTTCTTGCAGCGTGTGCTGTACCAGATGATGCCAGTTCTCACCGGCACCTACGTGCAGATGCCACGCCTCAGGTTGTTCTGTGATCTCAATGCCCTTGATTCGATTGACGATCACCGTTCCATGGAAGGTATCGAGAAACAGGACGTTACTCCCCTCGCCCAGGATCAGTACTGGATGATGTGATGCATTCGCTGATTGCCAGGCATTCAGCAGTTGTTGCTCATTTTCGGCGCAGACAAACTCATTAGCTTGTTGATCGATACCGAAGGTGTTCCAGGCTTTAAGGGAGTGATTCATAGACGCTTTCCTGATGCAAAATCGCACTTAGTTTACCGCATATGCCGCAGGATGGCTTGTGTTATGGAGGCGAGGGGGTTGCTTTGATAGGCCGCATCCGGCAGGTTTCATTTCGCACAGACGCAAAAAAGCCCATCCGGCAGGATGGGCTTCTTCACTTTATTTAATGCCTGGCAGTTCCCTACCCTCGCATGGGGAGACCCCACACTACCATC
>NZ_SZWZ01000004.1:0-68028 GCF_005281025.1 Citrobacter sp. wls714
AACCGCATACCAGGCTGATAGCGGAAAATATGATGAGCGTGACTATTGGAGGCAGACCGGATTTATCCGCTGCCCAGCCAACAGTCGCGCTAAGGGTTCCCATAAATCCTACATAAAGCATGTAGCGCATGGTTGTTGTGGAGGACTTGAACGTGAACTTGGCATTTGCAAAGAAGCTGAATGACACCGCCACGACAAAACCAGCGAAGTTGCCAAGTGCCTGACCTGTGTGAAACGCATATATGCAAACAGCAAACACAACCCAGTGGATTAATGTGTTAATTATGCCGATAGATGTGTACTTAGCGAATAGCTTTAACATTATAAAAATCAGTAAATTCTTGGAGGCCGAAAGTTTAGCATTTGAAAGGGGATCGATCGACATATCATGTTGGTGGGTGAGACAAAAGTGGGACACAAAAAGCTTTGCATTGGTTTGCAAGGCTTTGCATGTTTTTCGAAAATGGGACGCGTGAGCGCCGTAGTGATGGGGTAAGTTGTTGTTAGCTCAGGCAGTTCCAGGAACTTCTAAGCCGTAGGTCGTAGGTTCGAATCCTACAGGGCGTACCATTTCAAAGTAAGCCCCAATTCTTAGCTTCTGCGTACCGCTACGAACCTTCCTTCTCCAGCCATATTTCTACTTCATTAAGACTGCGTTGCACACATCTTGCTGGCTGAGCGCATTTGCGTGCTGGATAATCAGCACTGAGTGCTGATCTGCGTCGGAATAAAAACGGGCGAAAATTTACGCCCGTTTTTATTGTGTTAGCCAGTGTCAACGTACAACCAGCACCGGACATTTTGCATGGCGAACTACGGCAGAAGCCGTTGAACCCAGCAGGTAGGTGCTAAAACCGGGCTTATGCGAGGCGATGACGATAAGTTCGGCGTCAACCGCTTCCGCCAGTTTGAGGATCTGATCCTTCGGCGGGCCGTAAACGACGTGGATTTGACTCCTGCCAGCAGGAATGTTGAATTGCTTAACAATCTCTTCGAGTTTTTCGCTGGCCTTGGCCTGCAGACCACTGCGGTCCGGGAATTCGCTAGAGTAGGCCAGTCCCAGCGAGGCATAGAACGGAACGGTAGGAATAACGGCCAGAAAATGGACCTTGGCGGTTTTGGCATGCGCCTGAACCTGCGGCACAACATGGCGGGTTAAATCGGCTTCAGAGATATCAATGGGCACCAGAATTGAGCGATACATATTCACTACCTCCTGTTTGTTTACCTCTATCCTGAGTGTATCCAAGGTTGTCTCTGTATAATAAGTGACCAGATCAAGGTTACGTGCATAATTGTCGTTAATGATAAACGGGGAACGTAAGTTCCCGTTTTCTAATGCAGATGTGGGGCACGTTTTACCGCCTTTAGTTCGCCAGCACGATGACATCCCCCGTTGCCGGGGCTTTTGTTCCCGGTAGCCACATCCGTCCCCACGAACCGGTACAATGACAGCCGAGCAGTTTTTCCGGTTGCTGCTGCTTAATAAATTGCCGCGTCCGCCACAGCTTAGCGGGGGAGGCGGCGCGTAAATGGAACCCACCGATGAGGGCGTGAATTTTGCGAATGCCGGTGATGTTCTGGCAATGGCGGACGATATTTTCTATTCCCCGGTGCCCGCAGCCGGTAATGATCACCAGCCCACGGTCAGATTTATAGATCAATACGCCTTCATCGCTGATGTAATCTGGCTGAGGTGTTTTCTCGCGAATAACACCATAGGCTTGCGGTGTGGGTACGCTAATTTCCCCGGACCACAAAAAACGATCGCTTATCGCCAACGGTTCGCGGGTGTATTCCATATTCAGACGAGAGTAGTCGTTATCGCGGGAGAGTTTTTTAATTTGTCGCGGCTTTCCCGCAAGCGTTATCGACGCGTAACGCTCACAGGCTATTTGAGGATGGCAAATAATACGGCTGTTATCGGCAAGCCAGGGGACACCGCCACAATGATCGTAATGACCGTGTGACAACACCACGGCGGTTAATTGCGTCAGGTCGATCCCCATTTGCGCAGCGTTTAGTATGAAGCTGTCATCCGGCCCGGTATCAAACAGTATGGTGGTGGTTTCATCCTGAATTAACAGACTTAATCCAGGCTTTGCCCGTAATGATTTATCTGCACCAGCAGCGCGCCGATTTTCAAGCAATACCGTGAGGGTTAAAGCCATGCCTGACTCCAGTATTAAAACGGCATACTGTAGCGCACAGCTTTTGAGAGCGCTGTGATCGCAGCGCCCTTTGGCGTTATCCGTTATTGTGCAGAGTTTGCCTGCGCACGGTGTTTTTCCGCCTGTTGCTCATGGGCATAGGAATGACCATTATTTGTCGACTGATGTACTACCATCGCTTTTTCATGTTCATTCATTTGTGAAAATGATTGTGCATGGGGTGACGTTTCTGCCGCATTAACGCCTGCTGAGATAAAAAACGCGATAGCTAAAAAAGAGGACATCTTATTCATCATATTTCTCCTGTGTGGGTTTACGGAAGAAATTATAATTAGCGCACGCTGTCAGTGACGTGACAGGAATATGACGGTTAAGTCAGAGAACAGGAATGACTTAACCGTTATTACCGGAGATTAAATTGCATGCCGGGGCAGCGTCAGAATAAAGCGGGTGGCATGTGAATCAGATGTCACTGCAACTTTTCCCTGATGGGCAATGACTATCGATTTCACGATCGCAAGGCCAATACCGCTGCCTTCTCCCTTACGTTGCCGGGAAGGATCTACCCGATAGAAGCGGTCAAATAGCCGCGGAAGATGTTGCGGAGGAATTGGCGGGCCGGGGTTCTCAACGACTATCTGCACCTGTTCATCGGCCTCTTTCACCCGCACGGTCACTGACTCGCCTTTTGGCGTGTAGCGCATGGCGTTTGAAAGCAGATTACTCATTGCCCTGCGTAACATTAACGGATCGCCCGATACCCAGCATTCGCGCCCCTCAAAGCGTAAACTAACCTCACGCTCTTCTGCCCAGGCTTCGAAAAAGTCGAACACTTTACTGACCTCATCAGCCAGATTGAGCGCGGTCTTTTCCGGGATCAGTTGATTGTTGTCCGCTTGCGCCAGAAACAGCATGTCACTCACCATCTTCGACATCCGGCCAAATTCTTCGAGATTGGAATACAGCACGTCCTCCAGCTCTTTTTGGCTACGGGTCTGGCTCAGCGCAATTTCTGTTTGCGTGACCAGGTTGGTAATTGGGGTGCGGATCTCATGGGCAATATCCGCTGAGAAATTCGACTGACGTTTAAAAACATCCTCGATGCGTTCGATCATGTGATTAAACGAACTTACCAGCTGTTCCAGTTCAATAGGCACGGCTTGCGGGTCGAGGCGTACGTCGAGATCTTTCGAGGTGATATTTTGGATGCGGCGACTGACATTACGGATAGGCTCATGGCCTTTATAAACGGCGAACAGCACGATAAAAACAATCATCATACTAATCAGCGATGCTGTCATAATCAGTTTGTTTTTCAGGTCATTAATATAGTGCAGATGAAAATCGATCGATAACGCCAGGTACAGCGTATATGCCGGTTTTCCATTGGCAAGCTGTCCGACAGGCAAACGAATCATGCGCCAGTTTGATGATGTCATCTGCCCGTGCGTATGTTTGGGCGTTTGCAGCATGGGACCAGATATAATAAAGACATCGCGGGCATGGGCATTTTTATCCGGCCTTGCACTGGCAATAAATTGCCGGAGATCCGGGGTGCCAGGTGAATGAAAAATAGCCTTCTGATTGCTATCTTCCAGAGAAATAATGACGTTCGAGTAACCCGCCACGACGTTTTTTAGCGTTTCCAGTCGGCGTGATTCAGGTTCGTTCGGTTGATTAAGAATACGCTCCAGCGTGGCGCTGATCTCTTGTAAATCATTGATGTCCTGCTCGGCGAAATGCACTTTTACTGAGTGGATCATTATCCATGCGAAGGCGAAAAATGAAGCGATAGTCGCCAGACTGATAAAAAAGGTCAGTCGCGTCGCCAGGGAAAAAGGGCGTTGCCATCGTTTACTGGCCATCAGGAACCTCAAGCATATATCCCACACCGCGCACGGTCTGAATCAGTTTCGGCTCAAAGTCATTATCGATTTTGGCGCGCAGACGCTTAACGGCGACGTCGATGGCGTTGGTATCGCTGTCAAAATTCATATCCCAGACCTGAGAGGCAATCAGCGAGCGGGGTAAAACTTCTCCCTGGTGGCGCAGGAAAAACTCAAGCAGCGTAAACTCTTTGCTGGTCAGGGTGATGCGCGCCCCGCTGCGGGTGACTTTTCTACTCACCAGATCAACCATTAAATCTGCGACCTGAAACTGACTTTCGACAATCACCGCCGCGCCCCGGCGTAATAGCGTTCTGACCCGCGCCAACAGTTCGGCAAAGGCAAACGGTTTGACCAGATAATCGTCAGCGCCTAATTCCAGACCTTTAACCCGATGTTCAATAGTACCCAGCGCGGTGAGGAGAAGAATGGGCATGCCTTTGTTGGCGCTACGCAGCATGCGTACGATATCCCAGCCGTTTACATCCGGCAGCATGATGTCGAGTATGAGCAGATCGTAATCGCCGGTCATCGCCAGGTGGTACCCGTTCAGGCCGTTGTCCGCCAAATCCACGACAAAACCTGCTTCCGTCAGGCCTTTTGTCAGATATTCACCGGTTTTTTTCTCATCTTCGACTATCAAAATCTTCATCGCATTCTCCTTCTCGCACTGCTTGTGCGGACTTTCAATTCTAGGGAAGCGGGATCGGATAGCAATCGGTTATTGGGAAAATGACAGTTTTGTCATTTTCCTGTCACCGGTTAAACAGAGTCACTTCGTTAAAGTACAACCCTATAAATTCCTACATATTTTAGGGTCATCAGTCCGGTCAGGACGAGAAGAACTATGAGCAAATTTAAGCTTCTTACCCTCAGCGCGATATTCGTTCTCGCCGGTTGTTCATTAGCGCCGGACTATCAGCGCCCGGCTTTGCCGGTGCCACAGCAATTCTCCTTAAGCCAGAATGCGCTGGTGTCAGCCTCTGGGAATTATCAGGACACCGGTTGGCGGACCTTCTTCGTTGACGACCAGGTTAAGATGCTGATTGGTGAGGCGCTGGTCAATAACCGCGATTTGCGTATGGCAGTGCTGAAGGTTCAGGAGGCGCGAGCGCAATATGGCGTCACGGACGCTGACCGCTATCCGCAAATTACGGCAGGCTCCAGCGGTACCTACAGCGGTAAATTAAAAGGCGACAGCGGCACCGATCGCGAATTCGAGGCCGGGCTGAATCTCAGTTTCGATTTGGATTTTTTTGGTCGGCTGAAAAATATGAGTGAAGCCGATCGACAGAATTTCTTTGCCAGTGAAGAGGCGCGTCGGGCGGTACATATCTCATTAATCTCTAACGTGTCGCAAAGTTATTTCAATCAACGTCTGGCTTATGCACAACTGCAAATTGCCGAAGAAACGCTGCAAAACTATCAGCGTTCCTACGCCTTTGTTGAAAAACAACTGGTCACCGGTAGCACTAACGTACTGGCGCTGGAACAGGCGCGGGGCGTGATTGAAAGTACGCGCAGCGAAATCGCGAAGCGTAAAGGTGAACTGGCGCAGGCGAACAACGCGCTGCAACTGTTGCTGGGTACCTACGGAAAATTACCCGAGGATCGGGCGCTCAGTCGCGGAGATATTAAACCGGTTACGCTGCCGCCATCACTCTCGTCGCAGATACTGTTGCAGCGCCCGGATATTATGGAAGCTGAGCACGGATTAATGGCGGCGAATGCCAATATCGGCGCCGCGCGGGCGGCATTTTTCCCGTCGATTACCCTGACCAGCTCCGTGTCCAGTAGCAGCAGCGATCTCTCCAGCTTATTTAATGCTGCCAGCGGCATGTGGAATTTTGTCCCCAAAATAGATATTCCCATTTTTAACGCCGGACGTAATCAGTCCAATCTCGATCTGGCTGAAATTCGCCAACAGCAGTCGGTGGTGAATTACGAACAAAAAATTCAGGGCGCATTTAAAGAGGTGGCGGATGCGCTGGCGTTGCGCCAAAGCATTGCCGAGCAAATTAGCGGCCAGCAGCGCTACCTGGCGTCATTGCAAATCACCCTACAACGTGCCAGAGCGCTGTATCAGAATGGCGCGGTTAGCTATATCGAAGTTCTGGACGCCGAACGTTCTTTATTTGCCACGCAGCAATCGCTGCTCGATCTTAATTACGCCCAGCAGGTTAATGAAATTAAGCTGTTTGCTGCCTTAGGCGGCGGTTGGGTGGAGTAATCCTTAATATTAACTTTTCAGGAGCATCAATTATGAATACTACCGCCAAAGCCGTGCTGTTAAGCCTTTTCTCTGTGGTCATATTTAACGCTCAGGCCAATGAGCATCAACATAGCGAGATGATGAATATGCAGCCGGCGGCTCAGCAGGAACAACGCATTAGCGCTACCGGGGTGATTGAAGCTGTTGATATGGAGAGTAAAAAAGTCACGATTAAACATGATCCTATTCCGGCGGTGAACTGGCCGGCCATGACGATGCGTTTTACGCTGGTGGCCGATACCAGGGCTGACGATATTAAGCCGGGTGATAAGGTCGCGTTTACGTTTGTTCAGCAGGGAAATATCTCTGTTTTACGCGATATTCACATCAGTAAATAACGTTCTCGCTGGTCTCTTTAATTCTTGCCCGGGTTCTTGCGAGCGCGGGTGAGATTATCGCGCAATGGAAATCATTATGGCGTCTTTAAATATTAAAAATACCGCGCTTATTCTCGCTGGCATGATTGCAGGCGGAATTATTTCTGTCGGTGTTTATACTTATTATTCATCCGCAAAAGTATCGACCGAAACCGGACAGGCTTCGCCAAAAGAAGCCAGAAAAGTTCTGTTCTGGTATGACCCCATGTATCCGAATACGCGTTTTGACAAGCCGGGCAAATCGCCGTTCATGGATATGGATTTAATCCCGAAATATGCCGATGAAGAGACCGCAAGCGCGTCAGCACCTGGTGTGCGCATCGATCCCACTCAGACCCAGAATCTGGGGCTAAAAACGGAACCCGTGCGTCGGGGACCACTGCACTATGCGCAAACTTTCCCGGCTAACGTGAGCTATAACGAATACCAGTTTGTTATTGTCCAGGCACGCTCCGCTGGCTTTATCGAGAAGGTTTACCCGCTCACTGTGGGTGACAAAATCAAGAAGGGTTCTCCGCTCATTGACCTGACGATTCCTGACTGGGTTGAGGCGCAGAGCGAATATTTGCTGCTGCGCGAGACCGGCGGCAGCGTGACGCAGGTGGAAGGGATTCTGGAGCGATTACGCCTTGCCGGTATGCCGGAAGCGGATATCCAGCGTTTAAAGTCGACGCGTAAAATTCAGACCCGCTTTACCCTGAAAGCCCCCATTGATGGGGTGATCACCGCATTCGATTTGCGTACCGGCATGAATATTTCCAAAGACAATGTGGTCGCGAAAATTCAGGGAATGGATCCGGTATGGGTCAGCGCGTCGGTCCCGGAATCTATTGCCTGGCTGATTAAAGACGCCTCGCAATTTCGCATCACGGTTCCTGCCTGGCCGGATAAGCCATTCACCATCAGTAAGTGGAGTATTTTGCCAAGCGTTGATGCCACCACGCGTACCCTCCAGCTGCGTTTGCAGGTTGATAACCCCGACGAAGCGCTCAAGCCTGGAATGAATGCTTACCTGCAATTGAAAACGCAAAGCGAGCCGATGCTGCTGATCCCGTCTAAAGCGTTAATTGATACGGGTACCGAACAGCGGGTGATTACCGTTGATCAGGAAGGTCGATTTGTGCCGAAGCAGGTGGCTGTTTTCCATGAATCTCAGGGGCAGACGGCTATTCGCTCAGGCCTGACTGAAGGTGAAAAAGTGGTGTCCAGCGGTCTGTTCCTGATTGACTCCGAGGCGAATATTTCTGGTGCCCTTGACCGTATGCGCGCCCAGAACAGTGGTGCGCAAGACGCAGGCGCGATGCCGGCCCAGGCGACCCATTCACATTGAGGATATGATAAATGATTGAATGGATTATCCGCCGTTCAGTGGCAAACCGTTTCCTGGTGATGATGGGGGCGCTGTTTCTCAGCATCTGGGGAACCTGGACCATCATTAACACGCCGGTTGATGCGCTGCCCGATCTCTCTGATGTCCAGGTGATAGTCAAAACCAGCTACCCCGGACAGGCCCCGCAAATCGTTGAGAATCAGGTCACTTATCCGCTGACCACCACCATGCTGTCGGTACCCGGCGCGAAAACGGTGCGTGGCTTCTCGCAGTTTGGCGATTCCTACGTCTACGTCATTTTCGAGGATGGTACCGATCCTTACTGGGCGCGCTCGCGCGTACTGGAATATCTCAACCAGGTGCAGGGAAAATTACCGGCAGGCGTTAGTGCTGAAATGGGGCCGGACGCCACGGGCGTCGGCTGGATCTTTGAATATGCGCTGGTGGATCGCAGCGGAAAACATGACCTCGCGGAATTACGTTCTCTTCAGGACTGGTTCTTAAAATATGAGTTAAAAACGATTCCTAACGTGGCGGAAGTGGCCTCGGTGGGCGGCGTGGTTAAACAGTACCAGGTGGTTATCGACCCGATGAAGCTGACGCAATATGGCATCAGCCTGGCGGAGGTGAAATCTGCGCTGGATACGTCAAATCAGGAAGCGGGCGGCTCGTCTGTGGAGATGGCCGAAGCCGAATATATGGTTCGTGCCAGTGGCTATCTGCAAACGCTTGATGATTTTAATAACATCGTCCTGAAAACCGGGGCCGACGGTGTACCGGTTTATCTGCGCGATGTGGCACGCGTCCAGATTGGGCCGGAAATGCGCCGTGGGATCGCCGAACTCAATGGCGAAGGCGAAGTCGCGGGTGGCGTGGTTATTCTACGATCCGGTAAAAATGCGCGTGAGGTGATCTCTGCCGTTAAAGCCAAACTCGATACGCTGAAAAGCAGCCTGCCGGAAGGCGTTGAGGTAGTTACAACATACGATCGCAGTCAGCTTATCGATCGCGCCATTGATAACCTGAGCTACAAGCTACTGGAGGAGTTTATCGTCGTTGCGCTGGTGTGCGCGCTGTTCCTGTGGCATCTGCGTTCGGCATTGGTGGCGATTATTTCCCTGCCGTTGGGGCTGTGTATCGCGTTTATCGTGATGCATTTCCAGGGGCTGAACGCCAATATTATGTCGCTCGGGGGAATTGCTATTGCCGTTGGGGCGATGGTTGATGCGGCAATCGTGATGATTGAGAACGCCCATAAGCGACTGGAAGAGTGGGGGCATCAGCATCCGGGTGAAAAGCTAGATAACGCCACGCGCTGGAAGGTCATTACCGACGCCTCGGTGGAAGTTGGCC
Source organism: Citrobacter sp. wls714 (assembly GCF_005281025.1). Lineage (NCBI taxonomy): Bacteria > Pseudomonadati > Pseudomonadota > Gammaproteobacteria > Enterobacterales > Enterobacteriaceae > Citrobacter > Citrobacter sp. wls714. The sequence goes on from NZ_SZWZ01000004.1 coordinate 9,390, forward strand.
CGGCATTGTTCATCAGCTTGCTGATTATCACGTTGTCATTTATCCCTATTTTCACCCTTGAAGGGCAGGAAGGGCGGCTGTTTGGTCCGCTGGCGTTCACCAAAACCTATGCCATGGCGGGCGCGGCATTTCTGGCCATTGTGGTTATTCCGATCCTGATGGGGTTCTGGATCCGCGGCAAAATACCAGCGGAAAGCAGCAACCCGCTTAACCGCTTCCTGATCCGTATTTACCATCCGCTATTGCTGAAGGTGCTGCACTGGCCCAAAACCACTATCCTGGTCGCGGTGCTGTCAATACTGACGGTTATCTACCCGCTGAATAAAGTCGGTGGTGAATTCCTGCCGCAGATTAACGAAGGCGATTTGCTGTATATGCCTTCGACACTGCCGGGGATTTCGGCGGCGCAGGCGGCGGACATGCTGCAAAAAACCGATAAGCTGATCATGACCGTTCCTGAAGTGGCGCGCGTATTTGGTAAAACCGGCAAGGCGGAAACCGCAACAGATTCCGCGCCGCTGGAAATGGTTGAAACGACGATCCAACTGAAGCCGCAGGATCAGTGGCGTCCGGGTATGACGATGGACAAAATCATCGCCGAGCTGGACAAAACCGTGCGCTTGCCGGGGCTGGCGAATCTGTGGGTGCCACCTATTCGTAACCGCATCGACATGCTCTCTACCGGGATAAAAAGCCCTATCGGGATTAAAGTGTCAGGTAACGTGCTGGCTGATATAGATGCCACGGCGGAACAAATTGAAGAGGTGGCCAGAACCGTGCCAGGCGTCGCCTCTGCGTTAGCTGAGCGTCTGGTAGGGGGACGCTATCTCAACGTGGATATTAATCGTGAGAAAGCGGCCCGTTATGGCATGACCGTTGGCGATGTACAGCTGTTTGTGACCTCCGCTGTGGGGGGCGCGATGGTGGGCGAAACGGTAGAAGGGATCGCGCGTTATCCTATCAACCTTCGCTATGCGCAGAGCTATCGCGATAGCCCGCAAGCGCTGCGTAATTTGCCCATTCTGACCCCCATGAAACAGCAAATCACCTTGGCTGATGTGGCGGATGTCACGGTCGTTTCTGGGCCGTCAATGTTAAAAACCGAAGATGCGCGACCCACCAGTTGGATTTACATCGATGCCCGCGATCGTGACATGGTTTCGGTGGTGAACGATCTGCAAAAAGCGATCGCGGAAAAGGTACAGTTAAAGCCGGGGACCAGCGTGGCGTTCTCCGGTCAGTTCGAACTGCTTGAACGCGCCAGTCATAAGCTCAAATTGATGGTGCCGATGACGCTGATGATTATCTTCGTCCTGCTTTATCTGGCTTTCCGTCGCTTTGGCGAAGCGCTGCTGATTATCACCAGCGTTCCCTTTGCGCTGGTAGGGGGGATCTGGTTCCTCTACTGGATGGGGTTCCATATGTCGGTCGCGACCGGAACCGGGTTTATTGCTCTGGCTGGCGTGGCCGCGGAGTTTGGCGTGGTGATGCTGATGTATCTACGTCACGCCATAGAAGCAGAGCCCGCGCTGGAAAATCCGCAAACCTTTACGGCAGATAAACTGGATGAAGCGTTATATCACGGCGCAGTACTGCGCGTGCGCCCGAAAGCAATGACCGTGGCGGTGATTATCGCCGGGCTGTTGCCCATCTTGTGGGGGACAGGAGCCGGGTCAGAAGTGATGAGCCGCATCGCCGCACCGATGATTGGCGGCATGATTACTGCGCCGCTGTTGTCGCTATTCATTATTCCGGCAGCCTATAAGCTGATGTGGCTGCACAGACATCGCAAGCAAAAGTAACCTTATCAATCATACGCCTGTCTTCGGTTTGTACCCCGAAACAGGCGTAGCTCTATGCTTCCAGCGCTTTCACGCGTTTGCGGTACTCGCCCGGCGTACAGCCGAATTCGCGTAGAAAGACTTTATAAAACGATGACTCGCTGGCGTAGCCCACCGATTCAGCTACCACAATCAATGGTTGAGATCCGCGTGACAACATCTGAGCGGCGATTTGCAGGCGCAAAGTGGTTAACACCGCCAGCGGTGTGGCGTTTGAGACTTCACGGAATAATTGCGCAAAGCTGGCCCGCGACATGTGTACGCGTTTCGCCAGCTCTTCGACGGTCCACGCAAAGGACGGTGATTCGAGCATCAGAAACACCACGGCTCCGAGTTTGGGGTGCAGCAGTAAATTCAACACGTTTTGTGCGGGCGATGCTCTGGTTAACCACTCACGAACGGCTAAGGCGAACAGCGTGGCGCATTGTTGGCTGCATACAGCGCTGGAACCCGGCAACCCACTGATGGATTCCTGTTGTAATAGCGCAATCACGGCCTTGAGCCAGTGGCTGACGGGACTCTTTTCTTCTGGCGCCAGAATCAGTGCTTCCGGTAGCGCGGTTAAAAAATAGCGCGAGGTGGCGTGCAGTCGCAGGCTACCGCAAACGATATGCGTTTGTTCATCCCCTGACTGGCAAAGTCGATGGGCGGAGTTCTGCGGCAGGATAACGAGAGTCCCTGGTCGCAGGGTGAAAGATGTCCCATCGGGCATATCAAGTTGGGCTGCCCCCTGAGTGACCGTATGCCAGCGGATAACGGACAGCTCGCCCGCCGCATGCGGCAGTTGCCAGTCTCTGCTCAGTAAACAGTTTTGATCGATCGAGCCTTGCGGATCGTTAAGCATGAGTAATCGACTTAGAGTATCCATGAAGACTCCTGAGCAGTTTTAACCGCTGTTATTTTGGCGGGATTATCTCGCTAATTCAAAATTAAAGTAATACATTTAAAGTGTTAATTTATTATGCTTATATGTTTCGTGAAAGAGATTAAAAGTGATTTAGACGATTTGACAGTAATGAGCGCGTTCTGGATACGTTTTCCTTGCATGGTTACCCTTATACTTCAGTTCAACAAATGAACAGTGATCAGGCGGAGAGACAGCATGAATCAGTATCAGGCGATTATTATTGGATTTGGCAAAGCGGGTAAAACGCTGGCAGCTACCCTGGCAAAAACGGGCTGGCGAGTAGCGATTGTTGAACAGTCGAACACCATGTATGGCGGGACATGCATCAACATCGGCTGTATTCCAACTAAAACCCTGGTACACGACGCTGAACTCCAGCATGACTTTGCTGCGGCGATGCAGCGCAAGGCTGCCGTTGTCAGTTTCCTGCGCGATAAAAACTTCCATAATCTGGCCGATCTGGAAAATGTAGATGTGATCGACGGTCGTGCTGAATTTGTCGATAACCGTACTGTGCGGGTCGTGCAGTCAACTGGCGCGATTGAGCTAAGCGGCGAGAAGATCTTTATTAATACCGGTGCGCAGTCAACGATGCCAAACGTAGAAGGGTTAACCACCACACCGGGTGTGTTCGACAGTACCGGGCTGTTGAATTTGACGCAACGGCCTGAACGTTTGGGAATTTTGGGTGGCGGTTACATTGGTGTGGAGTTCGCATCAATGTTTGCCAACTTTGGCAGCAAAGTCACCCTTTATGAAGCCGCTCCGCTGTTTTTAGCCCGCGAAGATCGGGATATTGCCGAAGCTATCGCCGGGATTTTACGCGACAAAGGGGTTGAGATTATCCTTAACGCCAACGTACAGGCGGTTTCGTCCGTGGACGGCGCGGTACTGGTGAAAATGCCGGGAGGCGTCCAGACTGTGGATGCGCTGCTGGTGGCATCGGGCCGCAAACCGGCGACCGAAAATCTGCAGTTGCAGAAAGCGGGTGTGGATGTAAACGACCGCGGCGCCATTATCGTGAATAAATATCTGCGTACCTCGGCAGATAATATTTGGGCAATGGGCGATGTCACCGGCGGGTTGCAGTTCACTTATATCTCACTGGATGATTTCCGTATTGTGCGTGACAACCTGTTAGGCGAGGGGGGACGTCACACCGGCGATCGTCAAAATATACCGTATTCCGTCTTTATGACGCCGCCGCTTTCCCGCGTGGGGATGACCGAAGAACAGGCCCGCGCCAGCGGTGCTTCTGTGCAGGTAGTCACGCTACCGGTGGCGGCGATTCCGCGTGCGCGAGTGATGGATGACACCCGTGGCGTACTTAAAGCGGTGGTGGATAGCGAAACGAAACAGATATTAGGTGTTTCGCTATTATGTGTGGATTCGCATGAGATGATTAATATCATCAAGACGGTTATGGATGCAGGATTACCCTATACAACTTTACGCGATCAAATATTTACCCATCCGAGTATGAGTGAATCATTAAACGATCTCTTTTCTCTCGTTAAATAATAAAAGCGCAGGGAAGATATACACCACGGATTTCCGTACTTGTCTGGAGCTGGACCTCTGGTGTTGAAGGATACGTTAATGCTGGCGGGAGTGGTGATGATCGTTGCAGATTCAGTCAGCTCAATCGTTATGCAGCGGTATTGAATTTTTAACGTTGTACCCTCTGTAAGGTAGCAAGCCACTCTAGTTCGATTCGGTATTTACCGGGCCAGCAGGATGCTGGCTTTTTTCTGACTTAAGGGAAATTTATTTAATATATAAAATGTAACTATTCACTTTATAACAATAACGAGTCAGGGCTGTTTTGGCAGTTAATGATATGAAGAGGTGAGTACCATACGCACTGATGACAAAAGCGCGACAACCTGCGCATCGCCCAACCATCCCAATACCTTCATTTTTCTCTATTTTTTTCTGTGCAATTCTTGCTATTTGTTATCTCAAAACAGTATCTTAAATAAAATTATTATTCATTTTTGTTATAGTTAATCCATAAGTTCGCGTGGTTTTAAGCGCGGCTTAAGCTAGAATTATCCTGATTAAATGTTTTTACGTATCAATAATTGGCTAAAGATAGTTAAAAACTTAATTTTTAACCAACTGTCTGACATGGAATCCACTATGGTAATTAAGCACCAGGGCGGATGCTGATCTCGCGTTTTTGGGTAACCAAAAGCGGGACATATCTTAAATATGGAAATAAGGGTTTTAGAATGAGCTTTGGATTAGCAAAGGACAACAAGTTTGAAATCATCGCTATCCTTCGTGAAGAGCTGCACAAGAAAACGAAACTGGAAGTCTTATGCGAAAACAGTAGCGTTATCACACAGCTAGATAAGGTCGATTTCGAACGGTTTGTCATCTCCGGCCATGAAGAGATTGTGCCTGAAAAGGTCCAATACTTTATCCTGCACAGCGAAAGCGGGATTGTAAAATTTAGTGCCAGATTTGAACAAACTCCACCAGCAGGTGCGGAGGCAGGATTATCCTACCTCATCCCGGATATGATTTTCTTTGCCCAGCAGCGACAAAATCAGCGTTTTTCCTTCCTGAAGGGTTATGACTTTTTCTGTTTTGGTCGTTACAAAAACGGAGAAAACTACTCTTTCAGGATTAAAAACATCTCTCAGGGTGGCTGTGCGTTAATTGTTAAAGATGTAAATACCCGCTTTGTTTATAAAGATGCGGTGATTAAAAATGCCTCGCTGGAGTTTGATACGTTTGGCAGTTTACAGCTGGATTTAAAAGTGATCGATGTCGTCACGATCAATGAGTTTGATGAGGATAATCAGTTGTACTCCTGTCATCAGATCTCGTGTGAGTTCGATTTTAAAAATCGTCGTGAAGAGGCTGAAGTCGAGAAAATTATTATCAAATTTTTAATGAGTAACAAGATCAGAAGCTTATAAGGAGCGGTAAACAGGATGTTGATGTGTGGCAATGATAATTTTGTGGGCAACGGTATGTTCGCCTACCTGACCAGCAAACAAGTACCCGTACAAACATTCCAGTTTGAGGATATGTTGCATCAGTCATCATTATGTCAGCATCAAACCATGGTTTTTAATATCATTAATAATGAACAACCGTGTTCAGACGTCGTACAGTTTCTGAATAAAAATCGATTCAAGTTCTATAATAACGTCGTAGTGATTGTGGCTGACAGTTTGGTGGCGAAATTATGCGTGGAGTTATTATATATTGAGAAAGCAATAGTGTTGACTGAGAAATCTTCACTGCGAGATTTCGGTCAATTGGCGACGTTGTCGGTCGGGAAATGGAATCCCCGGCTGTATCGTTCGCAGAAAAGGTTAACTGAAAGGGAACAGCAGATCCTGAGTTTGCTGGTAAGTGGTTATACCGCTAAAGAAATTTCTGAATTAGTGAACCTTAACTATAAAACCATTCAGGCTCATAAAATGCGAGTCGTCGCCAAGTTGGGACTGAACAATACTTCTGATTTAAATAAATTAATTGTCAGATTCACCCATCGTATGTCTTTTTTACCCTAGTCTGGTGATTCTTTTCTGATGTAAAACATCTCATAGTAGATATAATTCGGGAGCGATGTGACTGGTTTTAAATTATATGATTTGTAGAGGTAGAGGGAATGTTTAATTCCAACGAGGTGCTCACCGCGCTTGAACAGGCATTGAATACCAGTCAGTTTTATATGGTTTATCAGCCCATTTTTAATTTGCACACTCAGCAAATTAGCGGATTTGAAGCATTAATGCGTTGGAACAGCCCTCAGATGGGGATGATCTCTCCCGATATTTTTATTACGTTATTGGAAGACAGCGGCAATATCATTTCAATTGAAGACATGGTTACCCACACCCCCTGGGATGTGGCGACTTCCTGGCCCGATCCTCTTGTATTATCAATCAATATTTCCGCACTTGAATTTTGTGACCCTCTCTTACCCCAACGCGTCAGACGTAATCTCACCCTCTGTGGGCTACCGCCTTATCGGTGCCAAATTGAGGTGACGGAAACGTCACCACTGCGCGACAGCCAAATAGCGGTTAACAATATGCTGGAGCTAAAGGATATCGGGGTTAAACTCGCTCTTGATGATTTTGGTACTGGTCACGCGAATCTTAATTATCTGCTGAAGTATCCTTTTGATACCCTAAAAATTGATAAGGAATTTGTTGCTGGCATTGAGCCCGATACCCGATCGACAAAGATTGTGGAGGGCATTATTTCACTGGCACACAATTTTGGTATTGAAGTTCTCGCCGAAGGGGTGGAAACCCAGTCCCAACTGGACCGTTTAATGCAGATTGGCTGTGACAAAATTCAGGGCTTTTTCATTTCTCCGCCGGTGTTAGCAGAAGAAATCCCGTTACTCCTGACGCAGTATAATCGTTAATCCCACCTTTTTACGTTTCCCAACCCCTTGATTGTTCAGCGTTGTTGGTAAGCCCGTAGGGCCGATAAGCGTAGCGCATCAGACAGCCCTGAAAGGCAAAAAAAAGCCCCCTGCAGAACAGAGGGCTGGTGAGTTTATGACTGCTTAGAACGATTTCTTAAAGCCAATGGAAGCATTAATCGGGGCTTCAACTTGCGACTTACTACCACCGTTGCTGAATTGCGTACCCAGTTCACCGTAGACCTGCACGTTTCTGTCGATTGACCAGGACAGACCGGCCGCAACTTCGGTGCTGGAGTACTGCTGTGAGGATTCGAGCGTGGTGGTGGCGACCGCATTGCTAAAGTGCGTTTTGTCTTTTGAACCCAGACCCTGCCAGACGTTTACCCTGCCGTACGGCTGGAATTTGCCATGGTTGGTGTCATAGTCAGCAACCAGACGTACGCCCAGACGGGCGGTAAAGGAATCAGCGGTATCCATTTTCACTTTCGTTTGGGTCACACCATCAAGCCGACCATTATCAAAATCGCTGTATTGGTAGATTAACTGAGCCTGAGGTTCCAGACTCCAGGCGCTTGAACCCAGACGGAACGATTTACCCACCTCCGTTGACGCCGTCAGCGTGTTGCCTTTGACGGTATAAGAACCGTTATTCCCGGTCGCCGCCAGGCGAGATTTATGGTTACCGTACTGCAGGACGTTATCAACATACATCCCGTTACCCGAGAACCAGGTGGCGTAACCGCCGACGTAAAACGCATTGTCGTCGATGTTACCGCCTTTGCCATCGCTACCCGTCTTCGTACCTTTCACATTGCTGTCGATGTCAAGGATGCTGGTATACATCCCGGCTTTCCAGTTTTCGTTAGCATACATGTCAACGCCGACCTGAATACCCATGGTATGGGTGCTGGTTTGTGTCCCGGCCGCATCGTCCAGTTTGGTTTTACCGGAGTAACCAAGCATTCTCGCCCAGGCGCGATTATCTTCGTCAATACCCGGTTTAACCTCGTCGCCCATACGTTGGTGCATGTTACCCAGCAGGCTGATGTCGCCCTGACGCACAACGCTGGCAAGGCCAGAATACAGCATAGTTTCTGGACGATATTCGCTTCTCAGATACCAGTTTTCCCCCTGACCCTGAGCATTGCCCGCATGCAGTTGGTACTCAAACGCGCCTGCTGCCATACGATCGGCGGCAAGATGGAAGGCGTCACGCGACGTTTGCGCGGTGGTGGTTGCGCCATTGAGCGCCGTAACGACTTCGATACCATCACCGACGGTCGGCGCGCCGAGGCCAGAACCATCAACGTCCAGCAGCGTACTCCCGCTGGCTTTACCGCCATCAATAATCAGACGGTCGGCAATGCCTGCACCGCTACCATTCTGAATGGCCGCCATGTTGATGGTCCCTTTTTCGCCGATGTAATCCCCTTTGACGGTTAACGTTGTGCCAGTCTGCTGGCCGATGAGCGAGACATCACCGCCGTTGCTCAGGCCCGCGACTGTCTGGTTGTATCCCTGCGTGTTCAACATGGTGTCAGCGACAACGTAGTGGTGTGACGCACTACTCAGGGTGTTGGTGTTACCCGCCCGCAGTACGCCGTTGGCAATTAACGTTGCGCCGCTGTAGCTGTTTTCACCTTGCAGTTCCGTAATACCGCTGCCGGTCTGGTGCAACTGGCCTTTACCGCTGATATTGCCCGCTAACGCCAGGGTATCCGCGCGATCAACCTTGAGTACGCCGTTATCAACGATATCTCCCTGAATGCTGCCGATGTTACCGCCATTACCCAACTGTAAAACGCCTTGTTCGATGGTAGTGCCCCCGGTGTAGGTATTATCCAGCGTCAGGGTGAGGGAGCCTTTACCGGTTTTGGTCAGATGACCATTACCTTCGACTTCCGTCAGCAGGGAAACGTTATGTCCGTTGGTATTGAATGTCCCGCCGCCGGATTCCAGCATCACCTGACGGGCGGTATCAAATGCTTCGCCATACTTCAGCGTACCGCCGTTGAAGGTAATACCCGTCTCTGGCGCGCCAAGGTTGGTATCACCCGCCACCTGCAACGTACCTGAGGTGATGGTGGTTCCACCGCTGTAGGTGTTGTCGCCAGTAAGTATCAGCGTCCCGAGATCGCCTTTATTCAGGCCGCCGGTACCGCGGATCACGCTGTCGATAGTTGCGGTGTAGTTTGCGCCGTCTACCGTGCCATCGCCGACGCGAATCAGCGTGTTCGCTGTGTCGGTGGTAATGGCCTCACCACCCACGCGATAGCCATCGGTGGCGAACTGTGCGCCGCTGATGATAACGTCGCCTTTGCTGTTATCGACGGTGACGTTGCCCGCTTCACCCTGGAAGACCGCGAAGGCGGCATCGGTAAACGGTGCATTCAGCGCGCCTTCTGGCGTGGATTCATCCGTGGTCCAGTTGTCGTTACCCTGGCTGGATTGCCAGATACCGTCGCCGCCGTTGATGACGCCGTTGTTTTTCAGCTCGCCATTCTCACCGCCGGTACCGTCCCAGAAGCGCAGCGTCAGTCCGGCATGATTGACCAGGTTTACCTGGTTGTTAACCGAGGTTTGCACGTACAGGCTGTCTGCGGCTTCCGGCGCGTTGGCAATGTCCATCACATTGTTGGTCAAGGTGCCGGTGTAGTTGATGACGCGGTAAACGCCCACGTCAAAGCTGCCGCCCGGAGAGGTCTCGATATTGAGCTTACCGTCGAGCGTCAGGTCGCCATTCACATCAATCAGGTCGTTGAAGGCACCGCCTGGGGTATAAGCCTGACCAAACTGATAATCCAGTTGGGCGTTATCACTCAGCGTCAGTGAACCGGTGGTCAGTTTACCCACGCTGTTGATGGCGGCACCAGCTGTAATATGACCGTCGTCCAGCACGTCAACCGCGCCGCCGATAATACCGTTCCCGCCGAGCGTCGCGCCGGATTTAACCGTTACCTGACCGGTCGCGGCAGACTGGTTGCCGTTGACCAGCAGCACGCCCTCATTGACGTCCGTGGTGCCGGTGTAAGTGTTATCGCCTGTCAGCGTTAAGGTGCCATCACCGATTTTCACCAGACTACCGTCGTTACCGCTGATAATGCCGCTGATGGTGTCATCAAGTTGCAGATTCCCCAGCGACAATGCTTTATTGCCCAATTCGACATTCCCCGCGCCGGACAACGAGCCGATAGAGGTTGCGCTGTCGACCGCGCTGATATCGACCTTACCGCCCGCCAGGTTCTTAACGACGGTATTTTCAGCCATCGCCTGGTCGGCAAAGGTCATCAGTCCACTGTTGTTCACGCTGGCATTGCCGCCGCTGGCATTCTCTTCCAGAGCCAGCGTACTGTCTTTTGCCACGTTAACCGTCGCGTTGCCTGCAGTGGCGTTGTCGGTTAACAGCGCTTTTGCTGCGCCCGTCAGGTTCAGTTTGGCGCTTGCGGCGGTGACGTTATCCGCCAGCGTTAACAGGCTGTCGGCGATGTTCATGGTCAGGGATTGCAGACTGGTATCTGTCCCGCTGACATTGAGCGTCGCCCCCTTATTGACGTTCACGGTGCTGCTTTCATTGCTACCAAAGGCTCCGGTTTTGCTGACGTTGACCGTGACATTGTTGGCATTACCCGTACCGGCAATTTCGGTATCACCTTTGTAGCTGTTGGCGCGATCGAGCGACAAGGTGCTGCCCGCATCGCTTGAGCTGCTGGTGACTTTCAGTTTACCGTCGCCGGTAATCTCACCGGCTGGCGTGAAGTGGTGCGAATTGAGGTCAAACACCGCCGCGTTATCACTCGCTCCCAGCTCAATAGTGCGATTGCTGGTCAGGTCTGCGCCCATCTGCAGGGTGGAGCCGTTGTTAATAACCAGATCGGTTCCGCTTTGGCCGAGGTTGCTGTCAGAGGAAATCTGCAACGTACCGCCATCAATGCGCGTGCCACCGCGATACTCGTTATCACCGCTGAGGATCAGACGACCAAGGTCGGTTTTCACCAGCGTCAGTTTGTCAGTCGTGCTGGCTTCGCGGATCACGGACTCAATGGCCGCGGTATAGTTTTGACCCGCGCCACCGGCACCAACGCGCAGCAGCAGTTCACCGGTGCCTGGCGTCTGGCCTGCATGGGTCGCGTTTTCTGTGGTGGCATACGCGTTAAGTGCATCACCTTTAACCACATAGCCATCGGCGTCAAACTGTGCCCCGGAGAAATTAACTTCGCCCGCGGCGTTATCCACGGTAACGGTTCCGCCTTTGGTGGTGAAGACGGCAAAGGATTTTTGCGCCCAGGGAGCATTACCTTTACCGGTTGCCGTGGTCCAGTTGTTATCTCCCTGGCTACCGATCGCCATCCATTTGCCATCGCCGCCGTCAATTTTGCTGTTGCCTTCAATTCCCGACGCGCCATGGCTCTGATTGACGGTTGCGCCGTCCCAGAACTGCAGGGTAACGCCGTTGGCATTCACCAGGTTGACCTGTTTGTCGATAGAGGTCTGGACAAAAATATTACTTTTATCCTGGCTGTCTGGTATTGCGCCCAGCTCCAGCGTCTGGTTATTCAGCGTGCCTCCGTAGTTATAGATACGATATACGCCCGGTCCGAAGTTCCCACCCTGTGAGGTGGTAACATCCAAGGTTCCGTCAAGTTGCAGATCGCCTGCGACGTTGACCAGATCGTTTAACGCACCGCCTGGCGTATAAGCGTTGCCCAGTTCGAAAGCGGAGGTCGTTTTGCTGCCAAGCTGCAGATTACCGTTAATGGTGAGCGTACCTGCACCGCCATCACCCGCGCTGAGGGTGGTGGCATCGTTCATCAATACATTGCCGCCGATAATGCCATTCCCGCCAAGTGTGGAGGTGCCGCTGACGGTAGTTGCACCGCGCGCCGCGCTTTGATCGCCATTCACCAGCAGTGTACCGTTGGTGACGGTGGTGTCGCCGGTATAGGTGTTATTGCCGTTCAGGCGGGTAATGCCGCCGCCGATTTGTTGCAGTGCGCCGATGCCCGAAATCACCCCGTTGAGCAGGACGTTGTTGGCGCGGTTGATCGCCAGCATGCCGTTGTCGATGATGTCAGACACGGCATTGACTTCGCCTGCATTTCCGCCGTTACCCAACTGCAGCGTACCGGTTTGATCAATGGTGGTAGAGCCAGTGTAGGTGCTGTTGGCGGTGAACACCGTGGTGCCGCCCGCCGCACGTTCAAATTTCCCGTCGCCGCTGATGATACCGCGATAGATTTGCGCCGCTGATGCATCCCCTTGGGTGTCGAAGATAACCCGACTGCCTGCGCCCTGGGTCGTCACATCGTAATCGCCAATGCTGGCGGCAGTACTGGTCGGCTCAACGTGATCGCCGGTGCGCAGCGTTGCGCCATTATTTACGGCAATGGTTTTACTCGCCAGACTCAGGTTTTCAACGACGCGGACATCCGCGTTTGATCCGCTGATGGTCAGGGAATCCCAGCCGGTGCCAATGTTGGTGCCGGTATTCAGGTTGTCGCTGGCAAGCGTGCCAATCTTCGCATCTTTCGTATTGGTGAAGGTGAGGGCATTGCCCGTACCCGCAGCGGTAATGATGTGGCGCGTTTTATCCAGTATTACATTGCCGATGTTGGCTTTATTGTTGCCGCCAGTGCCAGCGAAATTCACTTCACCCGCATAGGAACCGCTGCGCCAGTTGAAGGTGTCCCTGCCTTCGCCGGTATTGATTACGCCGCTGGTGATACCGCCGCTGATATCAATGGTGTCATTGCCTTTACCAGACTGAATAGCCACCGCCGTGTCGTTGATGGCCTGAAGGGTGCCGGTATTGGTGATTTTTTTCTTGCTGTCGCCGCTGGCGTCAATCACCGGTGAGGTCGTGCTGGCAGAAATAATCTTCCCGCTGTTGGTCAATGCGCTGACGTTTTTCGCGATGATCGCAGAACCGCCCGCGCTGTCATGTACGTTGATATCGGCACTAGTCGTGACCTCGCCATCCGTGTTGGCGCGGATACCGCTGCCTTCGCTGTTTAGCACCTCAACGGTATAGCCTTTGCCGATTTTCAGATCGCCCGTCACCGCGTCGCCATTGCGTTGCTCAAAGGCGAAACCGGTACCTTTCCCGTTGACGTTGAGGATGTTGTTCAGTCCATCGTTCATGGTCAGCGCAACGCTGGTGCGGATCCCTGGACCATCGTTGGAATCGATGGTGACATCACGCAGCGTGATATTGGTGTTGTTGGCATCGTTTTGAATGCCGGCACCAGTACCCTCAGCGCGAATCATCACGCTTTGCGCGGCCAGCGCGCCTGCGCCCTCGGCCAGACGAATACCGTCAGCAGATCCATTGGTGGTAATGCTGTCGCCAGTTTTACCGTTAATCAGCAGGCTGGCCCCCTGGGTCAGCAGAACGCCAGCAGTACCATCATCAACCAGAATTTTGCCCAGCTTATTAATCTGCGCGTTAGAGCCTGAGGCGCGTACGCCGATGCCGTTGCTGACATGCAGGGCGCTGGAGGAGTTATTGGTTAAGCTCCCACCTTGTTGCACATCAACGCCGATGCTGTCGACGCTGGCCAGATCGATAATCGATTTGGTATCGAGGAGCAGGTTGCCCAGATTTCTCGCCACATAGGCGATAACCTTGTTGCCGCTGGCTTCAGAGGTGATCTTCGCGTTCGAGGTGAGGATCGTGTTTGTGGCATTCCCCTGCGTGTTGCCATTCAACTGATGCGCCTGACCATCCACCACCCCGGCAATGGTGCTTTCACCGGTTAAATTGATGGTGGTTTTATCACTGATGGTACCGTTGGCGCCGCCTTCGATGAGCAGTGCTGCGGAGTTGGTGCCCTTAACAGTAAATGTCGCTTCCCCGGTATCTACGCTGCTGCCTGCGCCGGTGGCGAGGACGCCAACAGAATTGTTGCCGTTGAGCGTCAGATTCAGGTCAGAAGTGGACTGATCTTTCGGGTTAGTCGTATTACCGGCCAGCAATGCGCCATTGGCGATACGGAAAATAGTGGTGCGGTCCTGACCATTGTCATTCATCACCGCCTGCCCAATATTGGCGGTCGCGCCTTTACCATACAGGTAATAACCAATCTGATCGGTATTGTTGAATGCCGGACTACTCAGACTATCGACGTTAGCGATGGCGTTATCACGCACGTGTACGCCGATATTACCGGCCTGATTCAGGGTGATACCAGAATAGACATTGACCGTTGCCTGACCGTTGGCGCCGCCTTCCGCCCAAATAGCATAGTTTCGGTTACCGACGCCGCCGTCACCGTCTACTACGATAGAACCAGAAGCGCTGGTGGTGACTTCGGCGTTTTTCTTATTGGCGCTGACGTGGATCCCGACGTTATTGTTGCCATTAACGTTAATCTTGCCGTCATTTCTAATGATCTGACCATTCTCTGCGCCACTGTCACGCACAGTGATGCCGTAGTTCTTGCTGGTGCCTCCACGACCATCGCCATTGATTGCGATAGTGCCGGTATTCAGCACATTACCTGTTGCATTGCCGATCAGGATCCCAGCGGCGTTACGTATGCCGACGCCAAGGGTGATGAGACCGTTGTTAATCACCTCTTTAGCGCTTTTGGTCATGATACCGGCGCTTGGGCTGGCACCGCCTGGCAATACGGCATCCAGGGAGGAATTATTCGCATCGCGGCCAAGGTATATCGTTGCATCCTTGGCGTTGGTAAATGTGGCGTTGTCGGCGACTTCCACGCCAAAGGCGGTGCCATTACCAAAGGACTTCTTGTTTTTGCGTCCGTCGACGATATTGATATCGCCGTTATTCGTGCCCTGCGCGTCGTTAGACAGCTGCATACCAATGGCCAGCGTCAGCGAAGTCTCGGGATCGTCTTTACTCCAGGGGTCGGCAGCAGAAGCGGTACCGAAGTTATCGGTAGTAATCGCCTGGTTGATGGTGCCTTCGTTGGTAATGACGCTGGCGCCTTGCCCCTGCATGCCAAATGCACCGTAGCTGCTGACGTTTTGGTTACCGTCCTTATCAATAAACAGCCCGGAGTTGATGGTTCCGTGGTTGGTTGCCGTTGCATCTTTCGCCAGCATGCCAATTGCCAGGCTTTGCCCGGTAGAGGTACGCAATGCGTTCAGTTCGCCCAGGTTAGTGATAACCCCGCCGTCAATGGCTTTCATAACGCCATTAATACTGCCGTCTACGGCGATCATCGCGTCTTTGTTCAACGTACCGGCGGTACCTGCGCCGTTGGCATAGATAGCGTGCAGCTCACCGCGATCGGCGGTTGTGTTATTGCTGTGCGACTCGCCATCGGTCCAGACGTCGTAATCCCAGGAGATAACATCAGATGACTTACCTGAAGTCAGTAAGTCATCAATCAGCTCAGCATACTTCGCTTGCGCGGCGGAGACGGTGGTGATTTGACTATCTTCTACATCCAGCCACAACTGGATCTGGCTAACTTTTTGTCCATCCGGTTTTTGCGCGGCATCATCGCTTTCGCCTAATAGCCAGCTATTGAACTCGGCCAGTTCCGCAGCAGTGGTAATTGAGAACGTTTTTTCACCTGTTTCGATAACCTCGCCGGCGTCGTTGTAGCCATACGTCATCAGCGTTACATCGCCGCCAAATACGGAGGTTGTCCTGGAACCGTTAAACGTTTTGGTCGGAATAACGGGGGCGGCGTTAAATTTGATGTAGTTATCGGATTGCCAGTTCACCTGGCTGTTGGCGCCTTGCGCTTCCAGCAGCGAGGAATCTTTAGCCAGTAATTCGATGGTATTGGCTTTGTCACGCACATGAAGCGTATCGTTGCCAATATTCAGGTTGGCCGTGGCGCCATTGGTTGCCAACGCGATGCCAAATTGCTTATAGATTTGCGTTTGTTGAGGATCATACGTATTTAAAACAGCATCGCCGATTTGTGACTCAGTGATAAACCCGGCTAACGCACTGGTATCAAAGACTTTAATGGTATCTGGTTCTTCAGGAAGCGCCGGATCGAAAATAGCAAAGTCCGTGCTTTGCGAAGGTTTCGCTGACTGGGTATGAGTCAGGTATTCTGCCAGCTCTTCCTCCGTGGAGATTGTTTTTACGCTCTGGTCAGGGCTGGTAGCCTTAAGGGTGATTTTTCCGGTTTGCAGCAGCTCTCTGATGGTGGTGGACTCAACAACGCCGCTTTGGCCTGGGGTAATCGTCGGGATCGCGCCGCTGATATTGAGCGCCTGACCAGTGGTATTATCTTCATATAAGAAGCCGTAGTTATGAATTCCCTCATAAACGCCAGCGGAAATTCCTCGCTGGTAGTCAGTAGAAATATTATGATCGCCGGTATCAATAATCGGATCAGCCGAGGCCATCATCGACGCTCCGCTTAATGCGCCAGCAGCGAGGACGGCGACAGTTTTACGTGAACTACTTTTTTTCTTACCTTTAGTTAATTCAGAAACGACCACCCAGATACCGAGCGCCGCGTTCCAAATAATGCTGTAAACTTTGTTCATATATAACCCTCGTCTACATTCCTGTTATGTATGTGTTAATACGTTGAGTTGTTGGCTATGGTTGGCCCGCGGACGCGTTACCCGGTATGGTAATTTTGGGAAATAGGGTTCCCTTCCGAGCTATGCGGAATTAAAAAATGAGCCGAAAGGACAGCTTTAAATAATAACCGTGATAATTGTCCTTAAATAAGTCAGTTATGGCTGGCTATAGTGGGAAATGGTGTACTTGAGCCGGGTGTTATTTTTACCGAGCTTTCTGGCAATGTTGCTTTTGTACGCCCCGATGGTTTTTTCACTTTTTTGTGATGCCCCGGCGATTTGTGCCAGTGACCAACCCCGGGCAAGCATCATCATCACATTGAATTCGTTTGCGGTGATTTTTGTGTGCAGTGCTTTGATATTATTTTGTTTTTTATTCTGTATGATACGTGTAACGGCATGCAGCAGCCGATCAAGACTGGCATCTTGATCGAGTAATTGCATATTCTTCCCGCAAACGGTTTGAAAAAGAGAAAAGGTGGCTTCATCTGCCAAAACAATAATCTTTGTGGCAGGGCGGATAGCCATGCTGCGGATAATTCTGGCATATTTTAAAAAATCTGATTTGTCAGGATTAATAATGATGTAATCTGTATCATCTGGCAGAAACTTGACTGCTGAAAACGTCTGAGAGGAGTGGTACGTGATATCAATATATAAGGATGAACCACGTAGAATTTCTCGCATGCCTAGCCAGGGATAAAGTGAGTCACCCAAAAAAATAGCCTTAGACATTACGATCTCCTTGAAATTTTAATGCAAGCGGTCGCCTCTTTTTTCTGGCTGAAAAAAGAGTTTCTTGCGACGCGTGGAATGTTAATTAAATCTCGTATAACGTTCTTTGGTTTGAACGTATCCTTATTTATTGCCAATTCAACAGATATATTCTGTATTTATTTGAAGCATTAACTATTCTGAAAGTAGATATTACACTTTGTTAAAATTTAAGATAAATCGTTTATATCACCTCTGAGCAGATGATTGATAGATTTCGCTTATGAATCACCATAAGAATGAGCCAACCTTTTCCATAAAGGCAGGATATTCCTGGGCTTATTGACGGCGATTTATTTAAAAATGATTATATTTCAAAGGAATGCTCGCTTGTGATGATGGACTGGTTGGTGGGTAGGAGAATTCTTAATTAAGATTAGGAAGAAGGGGCGGGTGGGAACAGTGAAGATGGTAATATCGCCAAATTTACATTAAGCATCTAAAAATGTTTGAATTTAAGGCTAATTAGCCAATTAAATAAACATTTATAGTTTTTTATTCTGAGTTGATCTTTTTGTGCTTTATTTGAGCATGTTGCTTGCCGTTGTCATTTTATCTGCTTACTTCGCTGCTAGCGCTCAGCCCGCTAACAGCTCCTGCTCGACCTGTTGCACCTGTTGTTCCAGCGAGTTGCGGATTTCCGTCAGCGCCCGTTGCTGGTCAGAGAAGTAAGCCTCTTTATCGGTCACGGAGGAAGCAAGGCGCCAGGCGTTTTCCGCCTCTAGTTCGGTAATCTCTTTCAGCAGTGCGTTAATTTGTTCTCTGAGCTGCTGTATTTTGCTGCGTAAATGCTGCAGATCGTTCAATCGGTCACTCGCCATCATCGGTTCGAGACCACTTTGTAACTGGGTCAGTAACGCCCGTACGGCGGCAAGGTCGGCATTTTGGCGCGCCTGGTTAAGCTGTACCATCATCTGGTGCGCTTTCTCTTTCAGATCATCCGCCACTACGTCCGGGTGGCAAAGACGACTGGCCTGCCGCCACAGGCGTTTTAGCTCGTTACGCTCATTGGCAGAAAGTCGTTGGTCGCGAGTAAAACGATGCTGTGCGTCCTGCTGCTGCTCCTGATATTCATCATATTCATGACTGGCCTCTTCTTGTGCCTGGCGAGTCGCGCTGTCGTCCTGGCGAGAAAAGTCGTTTTCCAGCTCACGAATCTCCGCCAGCAGGGCGGTGATCAGCTCCGTTTGTTGCTGAATGCGTTGCCGGGTTTCGACAGATTCGCGCGAATCTGAGTGCTGGTTCATCCATTGCTGATTGAGTCTGGCCAACTGCTCAACGGCCTGGGAAATATAGTGCTGACAGGATTTATAGTCTTTTTCCCGGCGCTTTCGCTCCGCTTCCTGTTTACGTTGGGCGCTGACGGCCAGTTGCTTACGCAACTCAAGGATGCGGCTCATCAGCGGCCCAAGACGAAGATGGTATAGATCGTTGAAATCATCGAGGATTTGAATGCGCGTGTTGCGCTTATCAATTAGGTCACGCAGTTGTGTTTCAAGCGCTTTCAGTTCGAGTTTACTCGCCGCAATCGCAGGATCCCGCCACGTAGAGAGCGCTCGCTGAGATTGCAGCCAGGCCGTGATTTCACGCAGAGCATCGCTAAAGCGCCGGGCTTCGATCGCTTGCACGATGGTGTCTGGCACGACTGACAAAGGCTCATTTTTCAGATGCGCCACCTGCTGGAAAATAATCTCCTCATCTTCCAGTTCAATAGCGCTTTTGACGATTTCCAGTCGTTTGATGATCTTATTCATGACAGTCGTTGCCTGGCCTGACTCAAAAACGAATGGCTTAAATACAACAGGCCCACCCGTTTGAAAATGTTAGAAAAACAGTAAGGTGCATTCTGTGGCCTGCAATACCTTTTCGTCCAGAATAATTCACTGTAATTATGAAAAGCGTGAACTCTGGTAAGGAGCCCACCCATGAAAAATAACAACTGCTCAGGCATCGCTGACAACCATGATGTTAAACGATTGCGCCTTGCGGCAACCAGGTTGAAATGTTAAAAGAAGCCCCTTCAATAAAAACGACACAGGGGAAGGGCGTGAAAAACGCGTCAACTGCATCTGGCACCAGCGTGCCTGATGCCGCGTCGACGAATGAGCCGACGCTTCAGCGGGGGTTGCAAAACCGCCATATTCAGTTAATTGCGCTGGGCGGCGCAATTGGAACCGGCCTGTTTTTGGGCATTGGACCGGCCATTCAGATGGCGGGGCCTGCGGTGTTACTGGGTTACGGCGTAGCCGGAATCATCGCTTTTTTGATTATGCGTCAACTGGGCGAAATGGTGGTGGAAGAACCCGTTTCCGGATCGTTTGCCCATTTTGCCTATAAATACTGGGGACCTTTTGCTGGCTTTTTGTCCGGCTGGAACTACTGGGTGATGTTTGTGCTGGTTGGCATGGCGGAGCTGACAGCGGCCGGAATCTACATGCAGTACTGGCTGCCCGATGTCCCCACCTGGATTTGGGCTGCCGCTTTCTTTGTGATCATCAATGCCGTCAATCTGGTTAACGTACGTCTGTATGGCGAAACGGAATTCTGGTTTGCGCTGATTAAAGTGCTGGCCATTATCGGCATGATTGGCTTTGGTATCTGGATGCTGTTTTCCGGTAACGGCGGGGAACATGCGAGCATCGATAATCTCTGGCGTTACAACGGCTTTTTTGCCACTGGCTGGAATGGATTGATCCTCTCGCTGGCGGTGATTATGTTCTCATTTGGCGGGCTGGAATTGATAGGGATCACCGCCGCGGAAGCGCAGGATCCACAGAAAAGTATTCCGAAAGCGGTAAACCAGGTGGTGTACCGTATTCTGCTGTTTTACATCGGTTCTCTGGTGGTGCTGCTGGCCTTGTATCCGTGGGTGGAAGTGAAATCGAATAGCAGCCCGTTCGTGATGATTTTCCATAATCTTGACAGTAACGTGGTGGCTTCTGCACTGAATTTTGTCATTCTGGTGGCTTCGCTGTCGGTGTATAACAGCGGGGTTTACTCGAACAGCCGCATGCTGTTTGGTTTGTCCGTTCAGGGAAATGCGCCGAAGTTTTTAACCCGCGTCAGTCGTCGTGGCGTTCCGGTGAACTCATTGATTCTGTCCGGCGCGATTACGTCACTGGTGGTGTTGATCAACTATGTGCTGCCGCAAAAAGCGTTCAGTCTGTTGATGGCGCTGGTTGTCGCGACGTTGCTACTAAACTGGATTATGATTTGTCTGGCGCATTTGCGATTCCGCGCGGCGATGCGCCGCAAAGGACGTGATACGCAGTTCAAAGCGCTGCTGTATCCGGCCGGAAACTATCTGTGCATTGCCTTCCTCGGCATGATTCTGATGCTGATGTGCACCATGGATGATATGCGCTTGTCCGCTATTTTGCTGCCGATATGGATCCTGTTCCTGTTTGTTGCCTTCAAACTGCTGCGCCGCAAATCCCGCTAATATCTGACCGATCTCATCCTGGTGATGAGATCGGTCACTGCTTCTCATTGCCGATTAACGCTGAAAGATCCCTGACAATGCGCGAATATCATTTCCGGTAGGCGACTGATGAATGCGTAAGCCAAACTCTTCGATCACGGCAAATATGTGGTCGAAGATATCAGCCTGAATACTTTCATATTCCAGCCAGACTACCGTATTAGTAAAAGCATAAATTTCGATCGGTAAACCGTGATCGTCCGGCGCAAGCTGGCGTACCATTAACGTCATATCTTTGCGAATCCGCGGATGGTGACGTAAATATTCGTTCAGATAGGCACGGAAAGTGCCAATATTGGTCATCCGGCGGTGATTCAATACGGATTCAGGCGCATCCAATAGCTGATTCCACTCGTCAATTTCCTGATGACGCGTGGTTAAATACGGCTTTAACAGGTGTGCTTTATGCAGTCGCTGGCGTTCATCTTCGTCAAGAAAATGAATGCTGGTGGCATCAATGCTGATGCTGCGTTTAATGCGTCGACCACCGGAAGCTGACATCCCACTCCAGTTTTTAAAAGAGTCCGATACCAGTGACCAGGTGGGAATAGTGGTGATGGTGTTATCCCAGTTGCGCACTTTTACGGTGGTTAAACCTATATCGATAACCGCGCCGTCTGCGCCGTATTTCGGCATTTCCAGCCAGTCGCCCAGTTTGAGCATATCGTTCGCTGAAAGCTGGATCCCAGCCACCAGACCGAGGATTGGATCTTTAAATACCAGCATTAAGACGGCGGCCATCGCGCCCAGGCCGCTTATCAGTATTGCCGGAGACTGACCAATCAGCAGGGAAATCATCAAAATCCCAACGATAATTGCGCCAATCAGTTTGATTCCCTGGAATATACCTTTCAACGGTAGCTGAGATGCGGCAGGGAGTTTTTGCGACAGATTGAGAATAACGTCCAGCAGGGAGAAGAGGGACAGCAGGGCGTACATCATGATCCACAGCTGTGCGCAGGTCACTAATATCTCTGCGGCTTCGCTGCCTTTTTGTAACCACAGCGCGGCCTGAATGTTGACAATGATACCCTGCAGGGTGAATGCCAGCCGGTGAAATAACTTATTCTGCGTGATGATTTGTAGCCACAGACGGGAGCTGGCGTTCGCGCGCTTTTCAAATGCGCGCAGCACCACCCAGTGCAAAATAACGTGAACAATAATGGCGGTGAGAAAAATAATGCCAAAAATCATCACCAGCGAGGTGGTGTGGTTTATTTCAATGCCGAGTTCTTCTACCTGAGATATCAATTCCTGCATAAGGTCTCCTTAATAAACAGCGGCCTATGATGACCGCTGTCGGGAGCTTATGCAAATTACGCTCGTCTTGCCTACGATTTTGCGGCGATGCTGGCGCACACCGGATTGATATTCAGCGTGCGGCGAAATAAAAGGGTAGTCAGTAACAGCACGGTCATCATTGTGGCTTCGACGGCTAAAAAACCGATAACCGAGCGCGTGTAATCGCCATGGTAATGTTGCTGCAGATGCAGGAACAGCGCCCCCAACACGGCGGGACCGAGTCCTAATGTTGCCTGCTGCAACGTACTCAGAATGGTGGTTCCGGCGCCCGCATCCTGCGTGGCGATATCGCGCATACCGATGCGATAAAAACTGTTCACAATCAGAGCCTGACCATAGCCGATAAACGCTGTAGCTGGAACGAGCGTAATGGCCGAGGTGCGCATGCCTGAATACCAGAAGGTCATCATTAACCCCATTAAGCCAGCGATCTGAATAACCAGCCCGGTGAGCAGAATACGCCCCGTACTATAGCGGGCAATGAGTCGCGGTGCGTAACATGCAGAGATAAAATAGGCTGCGCCAAGCGCAATAAAGCTATTGCCGGATTCCCACGGGGCCATACCGAGACCGGCCTGTAAGGTTAACGCCATGCAGAACATAAATCCCGACCAGGCGCTAAAAAACAGTAATGCAATCAGCACGCCGAACCGGATGCTGCTGAGTTTCAACAGGCGTGGCGGCAAAAGAGGATGTTGCCCGTTCTGTTCTTGCCGTAACGCATTGCTTCGCATCCACCATCCCAAAGGCAGGATGGCGACCAGAGCTACCTGAGTCTGCCACGGCCAGCCGGTTTCCGGACCTAATGCCATAGGAAACAGCAAACAGCAGAGAATCACAGCCAGACTACTGGTGCCCAGCCAGTCGATGCGGGTTCGGGTTTCCCGGGTGGTTTCAGGGACATAGCGTTGGCTGAACATCAGGACTAACAGACAAATCGGGACATTAATAAAAAAAGCGTTGCGCCAGCCCAGCCCTGCAATATCTGCCGAAACCAGCCAGCCCCCGCCCATTTGGCCGACAATAAACGCGATGCCGCCAATGCCTCCATACAAACTGATGGCTCGCGCATGTGCAGGACCTTTCAGCGTGACGTGCAGGGTGGCAAGGATCTGTGGCACGATCAGCGCCGCACCCGCACCTTGTAGAACGCGAGCACTCAGCAACATGTGAATGGAATTCGCCATCCCGCAAAAAAGGGAGGCGATGCCAAACAGTACGACGCCCGCCATAAACAGGCGGCGGCGACCATAGTTATCACCAAGTTTGCTGCCTAGCGCCAGACAAACGGCGAAAGTCACCCCGTACAAAGCGACAATAAGTTCAAGCTGCGTGGTAGTGGCCTGGAGCGACTGGGTAATGGAATCCAGAGCGACATTGGTAATTGATGTATCAATGAGCGGGAGCATTTGGCCTGTCAATAACAGGAGCAACCCTATGCGGCCGGGTGAAACAGTTGATGTACTCATAGTAACTCCATTGCATCATTTTGCAGATGGACGTAGCATCACTGAAAAATTAAACGGGTACCAGTTCCTGATTATACTGGTATTGGTACTACTATGCTGGAGAGTCCATGGCGGTAATAGCGCAACAGGAATCCGCGGTTATCCTCCCCGATGATAGCCGCAAGCAGCTTGGCGCGTTTTTACGTGCGCGACGGGAAAGCCTCGATCCGCAGCGTCTGGGTCTGCCGCGTATTGGGCGGCGAAGAACGCCCGGTCTGCGCCGCGAAGAGGTCGCGATGCTGGCTAACGTGGGCGTCACCTGGTACACCTGGCTGGAGCAGGGGCGAGAGGTTAATCCGTCGCAAGCGGTCTTGCTGAATGTGGCGAATGCGCTGCAATGCAGTCCGCTGGAAACCCGCCACCTGTTTGTGCTGGCCGGATTGACGCCACCGGAATCCACGCCGGTGATGGTGTGTGAAGGGATCACACCAGGCACCCGAAAAATGCTCGACAGTCTGATGCCGCAGCCCGCCAGTATTCAGAAACCCAGTTTTGACATCGTGGCCTGGAATGAGAGTTTTTGCCGGTTAATGGGCGTTGATTTTTCCACGCTCCCGAGCGAAGACCGCAACTGTATTTACCTCTATCTCACCAATGAAACCTGGCGTAGCCGTATAGCAAACTGCGATGTATTACCGACGTTTGTTTCTTATTTCCGTGCGGCAATGGCGGAACATCGCAGCGATCCTGTTTGGGAAAATAAACTGGCACGCTTTTTTGCCGCATCGTCTGAATTTGAAGCATTATGGCATCAGCGTTATGACGTTCGCGGTGTGGAAAATCAGGTCAAAAACTTTGTCCATCCGCAGCTAGGGCGTTTTAGCTTGCAGCAAATGTACTGGTATTCCGCCCCGCGTAATGGTTCGCGGCTGCTGGTTTATTTACCGATGGATGAAGCGGGGGAGCAGGCTCTGGCGTGGCTGAATCAGTAGTGATACGCCCGATGGCAGTGATACTCATCGGGCGTGACGGAAAAAATCAGACTTCCGTCAGCGTTGTTTCCAGCGGCAGACGAGATTTCGGCAGCGCAGCGTTGAAATCCTCCACGCTGTGATGACCTACCGGGACTACGACCACGCTGGTGTAGCCTTTTTCTTTCAGACCAAATTCCGCATCCATTACTGCAGCATCAAAGCCTTCGATTGGCACCGCGTCCAGCCCCATCGCCGCAACGCCCAGCAGGAAGTTGCCGACGTTCAGGTACACCTGTTTCGCCATCCAGTGGTTGTCATCTTTGAGATCTTTGCGGTGCAGGTCGGCAAAGAAAGTACGGCCTTTATGGTTAGCGGCTTTGGCTTCCGGGGTAGCGAAACGCCCATCGCACTCTTCTTGATCGACAACGCGCTCCAGCCACGCATCGTCCATCGACGTTTTGGCGCAGAACACCACAACGTGGGATGCATCCAGCATTTTACGCTCGTTGAATACAAAGCCACCGGCTGCGGATTTCGCCACGCGCGCTTTACCTTCGTCAGTGCTGGCAACGATAAAGTGCCACGGCTGAGAGTTGGTGCTGGACGGACTAAACTGCAGCAGCGTTTTTAATTTTTCGGCCTGCTCAGCGGTCAGTTTTTTATTCGGATCGAATGCCTTAGTGGAGTAACGTTTTAAGGCGACAGAAACAATATCCATAACTACTCCTGGTGATTTTCCTACCCTGCGGGTGCGTTTTGTTCCAGCAGGGTACAGGGTTAGCAGAAAAAAGATAAGACAGAAAAATGCAAAAACACTTATCGACGTTAACGATAAATCAGACAGGGCGCAGGTGCTTTTGCTCTCGTTTGGGCAGGCCATCCACTACCTGGTGCCATGAGTCATTCACCAGGTCCGTCAGCAATGGCTCGGTAATGTCGTCGCCTGGATAGACTGAGATCCAGTGCTTTTTATTCATGTGATAACCGGGTTCAATGCTGGGGTAGATCTGTTGATTTAACAATGATTTTTGCGGATCGGATTTCAGGTTAACCAGCGGGCGTCCGTGATGTTCAAACACCAGCATGAAAATCTTACCACCGACCTTGAACACGTCGTATTCCGGGCCAAAAGGCCAGCAGTGCTCGGTGAAAGGCAGTTCTAGCGCAAGGCGCTTTGCGCAGTCATGCAGTGTCTTTCCGTCCATTATTTTTCCTCGCGAGTCAGGGCGCGCCACATGGCTTCAAACCCCAGCGAAATGTATTCAGCTGCGCGGGCAGGATTGCGGGCAGCGAATTCCATGGTTGTTTCTGCAAGTGTTAAAAAAAGCCCGTCGCCAAAGGCGCGATACTCGTCCGACATAAATTCAGGTCGCACGGAGCGATGGCAAAGATCGCGCAGTTCCGGGAACATATCGTCAGCCTTCTGTTCTGTTTCTTTACTGATTTTCTCGCTGACGGCCAACTGGCGAATGGTGCGATGTCCGCAGGTATGATTCAGACCCCAGCTAATGTAGCTATTCCAGATGTAGTGAGTCATGGTTTTGGCATCGGTCACTGAGCGATCCAGATTTGCCATCATTGACTGGCAGAGATCGTGTTTTAAAAAGAGGTAAAGTTCGTTGATCAAATCATCTTTGGTCGCGAAATAGCGAAACAACGTTCCCTCCGCAACCCCTGCATTGCGCGCGATTACGGCGGTAGAGGCCGCAATACCTGATTGTGCAAATGCTGTGGTTGCAGCTTCCAGTAATGCCAATTTTTTGTCTTCACTCTTCGGACGAGCCACTACACTTTACCCTTAAGTCTGTAAAAAACATGATTGAATCACGGCCTTTGCAGCACCGCAACGGCGAATGTCAAAGATTGAAAATCATCTTGACGGCGAACTTTCGATTTCTATAATGAGTGCTTACTCACTCATAATCAAGGGTCAGTCGCGCAAACCAGCGGAAAGGAGGCGCGTTTAAGGTCAGGATATGAAGCGTCTCACAGTTTGTGTGGTTGTTATTATGCTTATTGCCGCTGCTACAAGTTTACCGTTTGTACTCAATGCCGGATTTGGCCAGGCGCCGCAAGGGGCACAACTGAGTCAGGTTGAACAGTCGCCACACTATCGTGATGGACAGTTTCATAACCAGCTGCCGACACCGGGCTATACCGGTAACAAAGGTATGCTGGCGGCCTGGTGGGAGTTTCTGGTCGCTAAGCGTGAAAATGCGCGGCCAGCACAGCCGTTACCGTTGGTGGCGAGCGATCTCGCCGGGTTACCGCCGCAGCAGGATACTCTGGTCTGGCTGGGTCACTCTTCATGGTATTTGCAACTGGCGGGTCAACGCATCCTGATTGATCCGGTGTTCAGCAACTATGCCGCGCCGTTTTCATTTCTAAATAAAGCCTTTGCCGGGGATTATCCGTGGACCGCACAGACAATGCCGGAGATCGATCTGCTTATCATCTCGCACGATCACTATGACCATCTGGATCTCGCCACCATCAAGGCGTTAATGCCAAAGATTAAGCGGGTGATTACGCCGCTGGGGGTGGGGTCGCATCTGCGTTATTGGGGAATGCGCAGCGAAATAATCGAAGAGCGCGACTGGAATCAGTCTGTCAG
Source organism: Citrobacter sp. wls714 (assembly GCF_005281025.1). Classification (NCBI taxonomy): domain Bacteria; kingdom Pseudomonadati; phylum Pseudomonadota; class Gammaproteobacteria; order Enterobacterales; family Enterobacteriaceae; genus Citrobacter; species Citrobacter sp. wls714. The sequence goes on from NZ_SZWZ01000004.1 coordinate 36,652, forward strand.
AGTGACGGATTCACTGATTGTGCATGTTCTGCCAGCCCGCCATTTTTCGGGACGAGGCATTAAGCGTAATCAGACGCTATGGGCCAGCTTTATGTTTGAAACGCCGGAACAGAATATTTATTACAGCGGTGATTCCGGCTATGGACCGCATTTTAAAGCCATTGGCGAGCAGTTTGGCTCGGTTGATTTGGCGATTATGGAGAACGGTCAGTATGACCTGGACTGGAAGTTTATTCACATGATGCCGGAAGAGACGGCTCAGGCCGCGGCGGATCTGCATGCGAAAGCCGTTTTGCCTGGGCACGCAGGTCGTTTTGTTCTGGCGAAACATACCTGGGATGACCCGTACAAACGACTGGCGCTTGCCAGCCGCCAACAAGATTACCGACTGCTGACGCCGATGCTGGGTGAACCGGTCATACTGTCCGAACCGGACCAAACATTTGCGGCCTGGTGGCAGCAGGCGAATCAATGAACACAGGGGAGAGCATGATGACGATTTCTGCTCAGGTAATTGATACGATTGTTGAATGGATTGATGATAATTTGAATCAACCATTGCGCATTGATGATGTTGCCCGCCATGCGGGTTATTCAAAATGGCACCTACAGCGTCTTTTTATGCAGTACAAAGGCGAGAGCCTGGGGCGTTACATCCGTGAGCGTAAGCTGCTGCTGGCGGCGCGCGATCTACGCGATACCGATCAGAAAGTGTACGACATCTGTTTGAAGTACGGATTTGATTCGCAGCAGACCTTTACGCGTATTTTTACCCGTACGTTTAGTCAACCGCCTGGCGCTTATCGCAAAGAAAATCATAGCCGAACGCATTAACGGCACCGGGTTCTCGCAGGTTTAATCCGCCAGCGAGAACCAGCGCCGCCAGATGTAGCGCAGCACAACATACTCAATCACCCCCAGTAGTAAAAACCATAGGCAAAACAGCAACGTGTAAAACTGGTTGAGGTCCATCAGATGAAAAGTGGCAACCAGTTTTTGCGCCAGCACCAGGCCAAGTGAAGGGGCAGGTAAGAGCAGGCAGGACAGAAAAGCCAGCAGCAGGATCCCTGCGGCGGTCATCAGCGATTCAAGCGGGTGTCTCATGGTATTGTTAAAGTTGAGTTAAAATACCATTGTCCGGGATCTCTGCGGGCAACGCAAATCCCACGCCTAAAGCCCTGCCCAAATCTCACAGTGTTTTTTCACCAGACCACTCAACGATCCGCCTTCCGCCACGAAATCACGCATATTCTGTGCTTCATCATGACCATTTTTAACCTGTAGGCGTAAGGCTTCAATCGCGCTGGTCGCACCCACTTTGTCCGCAGAGGCGGCGACATTCTCCAGCAGCCGTAGCGTGTCATCCGCCAGGCGATGTCCATCGCCCGTATTCACGTCGGTGACGATTCCCGCCATACCAAAACGGCAGGCCTGAAAACGGTTGAATTTATACAGTAAATAATTTTGTTCCTGGTGTTTGAATGGACGTTTGGTGAGTAACCAGTGGGCGGTGGACTGAATCAGTCCCGCCATATTGACCGCGTGTTTAAGGGTCAACGGAGTGTCCATTACCCGAACCTCAACCGTACCGAAGTGCGGGCTGGGGCGGATATCCCAGTGCAAATCTTTAATGCTATCAATCATGCTGGTGTAAGCCAGGCGACGAAATAGTCCCGTAAATTCCGGCCAGTTATTCACCCATGGCATCGGACCGTTATCGGGAAATCCGGAGAATATATTCAGGCGCGAGCAGGCAAATTGCGTGTCGGATGTTTGCATATAAGGTGAGGCGGCAGAGAGCGCAATAAAATGAGGAACAAATCGCGACAGCCCGTGTAGGAGGTAAATGGCATCATCACCGTTGGCGCAGCCAACATGGACGTGTTGACCGAAAACGGTCGCCTGCTGAATAAGATAACCAAAATTTTCCAGATTACGTCGATAGCGTTCGTCATCGCAGACTTCCTGACGTTGCCATTTTTGAAATGGGTGCGTACCACCGCCGCAGATGGCGAGGTGATGATCTGCCGCAACCCGCATGATTACCTGCTGCATGGCCGACAATTCAGCATCAGCCTGGTCGATATTGCGACAAACTCCGGTTGCCATCTCCAGCATACTTTCGGTGATGTCGTGCTTCACTTCCCCGGCGGTAAGCTGCGGCTTAATGGCGTCAATCAGCCTGGAAGAATCCTGGCTCAGGTCGTAACCTGGGGGATTAACCACCTGCATTTCCAGTTCAATGCCTAACGTAAAAGGGTCGGAAACATGAAAATCGGGTAGTGACATAGGGTTCTCTTCAGCGTTGATTTTAATTAAGTATAGAAGGGCTGCTGGTTTTCTGTTCCGCGTAAGAAATCATCGCATGACGCTTTGAAGGCGAAATGGCAGGTGCTATAACTATTTTTTGCTTCGCAACAGGGGTTGAGTCGTGCCGGAAATAAATCTTTATGGACAGACAGTCGGCGATGTTGTTCCGGACTGGAAAGGTGCCGCCGTGCTGCCACGGGAAGAGCTTGTTGGGCAGTACTGCCGTTTGGTTCCTCTGGATGCTGACAGCCATGCCGCCGACCTGTTTGATGCCTATGCGCAGGCACCCGACGATCGCGACTGGACCTGGCTTGCAAGCTCTCGCCCAACGAGCGTTGAAGCCGCGGCTTGCTGGATCACGGCAAAATCCACTGACGCCTCTCTGGTTCCTTATGCGGTAATTGAACAGCGTTCCGGGCGTGCCGTTGGCCTGGTGTGTTTTATGGCGATCGAGCGGGAGCATGGCTCGGTCGAAATTGGTCATGTGACCTGGTCGCCGCGCATGAAAAATACGGTACTCGGCACCGAAAGCGTCTGGCTGCTGCTGCGTCAGGCGTTTGCGCTAGGGTACCGTCGTGTGGAGTGGAAATGCGATTCGTTGAATACGGCGTCGCGACGGGCGGCAGAGCGTCTTGGATTTATCTTTGAAGGGCGTTTTCGCCAGAAGATTGTGCGTAAGGGGCGCAACCGCGACAGCGACTGGTTATCAATAATTGATAGCGGATGGCCGCAGCGCGATGCCGCATTGCAGCGCTGGCTGGCTGCCGACAACTTTGATGAACATGGGCGGCAACGCAGGTCGATGGCAGAGTGCTTTTCCTGTCAGGTCGTCAACGCTGAGACAGTGCAGACGCAACAGCAAGATTATCAACAACGCTGGCAACAGGAACACGGTCCGGTGGCGCAAACACCGCCCACGCCGCTGGCTGATTTTCTCGCCGCGCAACCCCATAATCCCAATCCCGTCTACGACACGCTCAGCTCTCGAGCAGGATTAGCGGCGCTGACAAAAGCGAATGTATCCGCCCTGGAGCCGATGGCGGCGATTATCAATACTGAAGTGGATACCGGGGAGCGTCGCATTCCGGTACGGATTTATCGCCCGACATTTACCACAGAGCCGAAGGTGGTGGTGTTTATCCATGGCGGCGGACATCTGAGTGGTTCGGTGGAGGTGTACGACCCTATCGCCCGACATCTGGCGATGGCGACAAAAAATACCGTTGTTGCGGTTGATTATCGACGTGCGCCAGAAAATCCTTACCCGGCGGGTCTTTGCGATGCTAAAGCCGCGATAGAACACGTCTGGTCGCTGCTCGAAAGTCAGCATATTCCTTATACTCGCCAACTTACGCTTATTGGTGACAGCGGCGGCGGTGCTTTCAGCGCGACGCTGGCCGCTGCTTTATCCCGCGAGCTGCCGGGATTAATTCATCGCCTGGTGCTGATTTATCCGAGCCTGGACTACACCCTGAACTGGCCGTCGGTACAGGAGAATGGTTCAGGAAAGCTGCTGGATGAAAGCAAAATACGCTGGTATTTTCAGCAATATTTCCGCAATGGAGAAGATCGTAAACAGGCGTCTCCGCTTTATCTGCCGCTGAGCCAGAATTTTCCATCTACCCTGGTATTCAGTGGTGGGCTGGATCCGTTACGGGATGAGGGTTTTGCATTTGTCGCCAGATTGCAGGCGGAGGGGATATCCGTTCAGCATGTGCACTTTCCTGGGATGACGCACGCATATTTGATGCTGGAGGATAAAGTTCCGCAGGAGGCGCAGGCTACGTATCAGGCGATTGGTGAGTTTGTTAAAAAATAACGTCGCACAGCGTAATGACCTGGCGATCGCGCTGAAACCAGCGAACGTTAATTTCCTGCCCGGCGAGGCTTTGCGAAAATAAGGGCTGGATTCGCAAGGTTATCTGGGTTGGGGTGAGGGCGGTAACTTTAGCGCTGGCGAACCCCGGTAACGCCGTAGTGTGTTCCGAAAACGTTTTATACAGGCTCTCCTTTGCGCTGAACGCCAGGGTTAAGGCGAGTGGAAAGGGCAGGTTGGCGTGATGCATAATCTGTCGTTCGTGGTTATCGACAATGCTGTCAGCCAGCTCAACGGCGGTTGGTGGTGGAAAAATAGTTTCGATGTCCACTCCAACGGGACGCGTCGACACCACCGCCAGCGCAGTTGATGCGCTATGGCTGATGCTGCCAAACAGATTTTGCGGCCATAACGGTTGGCGTTGTGCGCCGATGCCGGGTACGGTTTTGAGGCCAAATTCGCGCAGAGCGTATACTGCAGCGATCCGCCCTGCTAAGTGTTCAGCGTTACGCTTACGTCCACTGGACAGGAGCTGAGCGTGGTGGGGGAGCCAGAGCAGCTCCTGCTCATGGAAGCTGGCGGGATCAAACTCGACAATATGCAGCGTGTGGTCTGCGAAAGTGAGTGGTGTGTGCGTGGTGTGCATGCTAGTGATGATTTCCCTCTCCCCACAGGCGAGGAGAGGGATAAACGTTATCAGAAGTGCGTGTTCACGCTCATGAACCACGTCCGGCCCGGTTCGTTATAGGTGTATGCGCCTGCGCCCGCCATATAGTCGCCAGTTTTGATATCACTGGTGGTTTGGGCATTACCTTCACGCCACAGACGTTTGTCGAAGACGTTATCCACGCCGCCGGTCAGGCTGACGTTTTTCGTCACATCCCAGGTCGCGCTCAGACCGACGATGCTGTACGGGCTGACTTCACTCGCCGAACTGCCGGTAACCGGTTTGCCTTGGTAATCATATTTTTTCGGCTGCTGTTTGCCGTACCAGGTAAAGGTTGATTGCAGTGACAAATCTTCGCGTGCCTGCCAGCTCAGCGTTGAGTTCAGCGTGTACTCAGGAATAATCGACAGGCGTTCGCCGGTCTCTTTATTCTTACTTTGCAGCATGTAAGTGATGTTGTTGGTCCAGGTAACGGTTTCGCTAACCGGCACGTTCAACGTCCCTTCCAGACCCTCAACCACCGCTTTAGGCACATTTTCCCACTGATAGATATCGGTGTAGGTTGTTGTTTCTTTGCCCGTAGTCGGGTTTTTCTGGGTAATTGACGTTCTGCTTAGCGGTGCGGTTCCCGCTTCGATCTTGTTGCGGTAATCGTTACGGAACCAGGTAACGCCTGCAAGCCAGCCGTCGCGTTTGAACTCCAGACCAATCTCTTTGTTGATGCTGGTTTCAGCTTTCAGGTCATCGTTACCCATCATATAGCAGCCAATACCGGTGGCAGAACCGGTGGCGTAGCAACCCTGGCCTTTGCTGTACAGAATATAATTCGGGTTAGTCTGGTACAGGCTAGGTGCTTTATAGGCGCGCGCGATGCCCATTTTCAGCGTAAAGTCGTCGCCCAGCCCCTGAGACAGGTTCAGCGACGGGCTCCAGTTATCGCCCACAATGCTGTGGTGATCGAAACGCAGACCCGGCGTCAGCATGGTGCTGTCGGTCAGTTCCATGTTGTTTTCAGCAAACAGAGAGAAAATTTCAGCTTGTGAATACGGGCTACGATCTGTACTGCTGGCACCAGGTATGTTCCCCCCCATAAACGTCTGGGTATTGGAACTCATGTCTTTCATACGCTGCTGATTCCACTCGGTACCCAGCGTCAGGTTCTGATTAACCAACAGGTCGAATGGAATGCTAATTTCACTGTGTAGAGTGACATCCGCCAGGTCAGTGTCAGTAAAATGATTACTGTTAAATAATCCTTCAAGACCTCCTGCCAGACCTTCACCTAAGCGAGAGTTGCGGGTGTGTTCGTACTGCGCCCAGTTGCTGGTGGTAATGCCGCTGTCCCAACCGCCGTTCCACGTCAGCGCATAGTTCTGGCGGTACATACGGTTAGTTTCTTTACCGTAGTATTTTTTTACCAGCCCATTGGTTTTGTTATCGTTGTTGGTGTTCTGAGTGTCGCCAGCATACAGATTGCCCTGGCGGCTGTAGCCTGCTTCAAACTCCAGCGATTGCATCGGAGCAAAATCCCAACGCAGCTGGCCGTTGATATCTTTGTTTTTTACCCCTTCACGACCGGCTGGCATCGTATCGGCGTATGACCCTGTACGAGCCGACTGGTGACCGTCGTTGATGTCCCACGCGTCGGCCTGAGTTTTATCGAGATTACCGTACAGACGGAAGCTGAAATCCCCGCCCAATGGGCCGTTCAGGCTAAAGTTGGTACGCTTGGTCGAGCCTTCGTCTTTGTGTTCCGGGGCATTGAAATAGGTATCCCACGAACCGTGCCATTCATTGCTGCCTTTTTTGGTGATGATATTCACCACGCCGCCCGCAGCACCATTGCCGTAACGTGCGGCGGCAGGACCACGCAGTACTTCAATACGCTCGATCATCTCCGGTGGCACCCAGGCTGTATCGCCGCGGGTATCACGCTCGCCGCGCCAGCCCTGACGCACGGAGTTACGGCTGGTCACCGGTTTACCGTCGATCAGAATCAGGGTGTTTTCTGGACCCATACCACGAATATCAATCTGACGGTTGTTACCGCGCTGGCCGCTGGTTGAGTTACCAGTCAGGTTAACGCCAGGCATGGTACGGATGATTTCCGCCACATCTCGGGCGGGAGGATTTTTACGGATTTCATCCGCGGTGATGGTTGAAACACCCGGCGCCTGCAGGTTCTGCTGAGCGGCGGTAACGACGATGGTGTCTTCATGAGAGACAGCGGCGTTTTCAGTTTGATCTTCTGCCATTGCTGGCAGTGCTACCCCGTAAATCCCTAAATTGACCAATAAGGCCAGTGAATGAATCTTGTTGTTCATTGTATGTCCTGCTGTTCTTTTAGCCACGAGAACCCATGTGCCGTGGTGCGGCATTTGGTCTGATGTCGCCCGCATCCGCGTAAACCCTCCATTCCAGAAAAAGTACGCAGCGCCAGGTCGGTTTATAAGTGGTGAAAAACTGTGCGCGCTTCCCACAGCGCGACAATACGCTATTGCAAATGCAAATAGTTATCAATAATATTATCAATATATTTCACGCTGAATCATAAAAATTCACAATAAACATGGGGTTATGGCGGTGACGACGTTAAAGACGGGAAGCGAAGCGTGGTGGCAGTCGAAAAAAGGCCCGGAGTGGGAGCGTGAAGAGAACGGAAATTATCGGGTAACCTTCTGGTGGCGTGACCCGCAGGGAACGGAAAAAGAGTCAGCCATTCGTCGTGTGTGGGTCTATATCACCGGCGTCACCGACCACCATCAAAATGTCCCCCCTCAGTCGATGCAACGTATTAGCGGTACAAATGTTTGGTACTGGAGTGTTTCCCTCAGCGCCCACTGGCGCGGTAGCTACTGTTTCATTCCCACCGCTCGGGACGATATTTTTTCCGCGCTGACGGCGGGTGAAGCGCCTGACCGAACTGTGTTGCGTGAAGGCTGGCGACAATTGTTACCGCAGGCGATTGCCGATCCTCTTAATCCTCAGAGCTGGCGGGGAGGTCGTGGCCATGCGGTGTCTGCGCTGGAAATGCCAGACGCTCCCGTACAGCCTGGATGGGATCAGCCTGAAGATCCCGATTGCCCCGCAGTTTGCCTGCAATGGCACAGCACCAGGCTTGGGAATACGCGTCGCGTATGGGTATTTACCACCGGTGACGCCCGACCAGAAGCGCGTCCGCTGGCTATCCTGCTGGACGGTCAGTTTTGGGCACAAAGTATGCCGGTCTGGCCTGCACTGGCTGCGCTCACGCACCGCGGAGATCTCCCACCCGCCGTATATCTTCTGATTGACGCGATCGACACATCTCATCGTAGTCGCGAACTGCCGTGTAACGCCGATTTTTGGTTGGCGGTACAGCAGGAGCTATTGCCGCTGGTAAAGACGACCACTGTGTTCAGTGACGATCCGCAGCGCACGGTGGTCGCCGGACAAAGTTTTGGCGGGTTGTCTGCGCTGTATGCGGGACTGAACTGGCCCGCGCGCTTCGGCTGTGTGCTTAGCCAGTCCGGTTCTTACTGGTGGCCGCATCGCGGCGGTCATCAGGATGGGGCGATTGTTGAGCAACTGAAGAGCGGGCAGGTCAGCGTTCAGGGACTGCGTATCGTTCTGGAGGCCGGGATCCGCGAGCCGATAATTTTTCGTGCCAATCAGGCGCTATATGCCCAATTACCCTCTGCACCACAATCTATTTTCTGGCGTCAGGTTGATGGCGGACACGATGCGCTTTGCTGGCGCGGCGGCCTGATGCAAGGGCTAATGACGCTCTGGCAGCCGCTTTCCGAGACGATTTAACCGGACGATGTTCCACGACAGGAGTTGAGTATGGAATTCAGTAACCCCTTCGATAATCCGCAGGGCCAGTTTTACATTCTGCAAAACCCACAGCGTCAGTTTAGCCTCTGGCCGCAGCAGTGCTCCCTTCCTGCTGGCTGGCAAGTCGCGTGCGAACCGCAATCGCAGGAAGCCTGCCAGCAATGGCTGGACGCAAACTGGACCACGCTGACGCCAGCAAACTACGTTGATGTGCAGGAGGCTCCATGACTCAGCGTTTACCGTTAGTCGCGGCTCAGCCGGGGATCTGGATGGCGGAAAAACTCTCCACACTGCCCTCGGCGTGGAGCGTGGCGCACTACGTAGAATTAACCGGCGAACTGGACGCGCCGTTGCTGGCGAAAGCGGTTGTGGCGGGTCTGGAGCAGGCGGATACCCTACGGATGCGGTTTAGCGAAGATAACGGCGAGGTCTGGCAATGGGTAGACCCCGCGCTCGCCTTTGCGCAACCCGACATTATCGACCTGCGCGAAAAATCTCACCCACATGAAGCAGCGCGCGCATTGATGCAGGCCGATCTGCAACAGGACTTACGCGCTGATGGCGGTAAACCGTTGGTTTTCCATCAGCTTATTCAGGTGGGAGATAAACGTTGGTACTGGTATCAGCGTTACCATCATCTGCTGGTTGATGGCTTCAGTTTCCCGGCCATTACCCGCCAGATAGCCGCTATTTACCGCGCATGGTTGTGTGGCGAACCCACGCCGGATTCGCCTTTTACGCCGTTTGCCGAAGTCGTGGAAGAGTATCAACAGTATCGTCAAAGCGATGCCTGGCAACGTGATGCTACTTTCTGGACCGAGCAGCGTAAACAGTTACCGCCCCCGGCGTCGTTGTCGAACAAACCGTTACCGGGGCGCTCGGCCAGTGCCGATATTATTCGTCTGAAGCTCACCGCGCCTGAAGGCGCGTTCCGCCAGCTTGCAGCACGTATGCCTGATGTGCAGCGTGCGGATCTGGCTCTCGCGCTGGTAGCGTTGTGGCTGGGACGTTTATGCAGCCGAATGGATTATGCCGCCGGGTTTATTTTTATGCGGCGTATGGGATCGGCGGCGCTCACGTCCACCGGACCGGTTTTAAACGTTTTGCCCTTTGGGGTGAGGTTGGATGCGGCAGAAAACTTGCCTGCGCTGGCACAGCGGTTGGCAGGGCAGTTGAAGAAAATGCGGCGACATCAGCGTTATGACGCTGAACAAATTGTGCGCGATAGCGGGCGTGCAGCCGGTGCCGAGCCGTTGTTCGGCCCAGTGCTGAACGTGAAAATATTCGATTATCAGCTGAATATTCCGGGCGTTCAGGCGCAGACCCATACCCTGGCGACAGGCCCGGTCAACGATCTTGAGCTGGCGCTATTCCCGGATGAAAACGGTGGGCTAAGTATTGAAATCCTCGCTAATAAACAGCGTTACGATGCGGCGACGCTGGCGCAACACGCATCGCGTTTAACCGCGCTTATCGAACAGTTTGCCGACAATCCGGCGCTACGCTGTGGTGAGGCCGGGATGCTGTTGCCAGCGGAGTATGAGCGGCTGGCGAAGATTAATGACACGACGGTGGAGATCCCGTCCACTACGCTGAGCGCGCTGGTGGCACAGCAGGCCGATAAAACGCCGGATGCCCTGGCGCTGGCCGATGCTCGCTATCAGTTAAGCTATCGCGAAATGCGCCAGCAGGTTGTGGCGCTGGCGCAGCTACTGCGTGCGCGTGGCGTACAGCCAGGTGACAGCGTTGCGGTAGCATTACCGCGTTCCGTGTTCCTGACGCTGGCGCTGCACGGTATTGTTGAAGCCGGCGCCGCCTGGCTACCATTGGATACCGGATACCCGGACGATCGCCTGCGGATGATGCTCGAAGACGCGAAGCCGAAATTGTTGATCGCAACCGATGAACAACTGGCGCGCTTTGGCGATATCCCAGGACTGGAAAGTCTGTGCTACAACGCGCCGCTGCCTGTGGGTGATACCGCGCCGTTGGCCCTCTCTCAACCTAATCATACGGCCTATATTATTTTTACTTCCGGTTCTACCGGCAGACCAAAAGGGGTGATGGTCGGGCAAACGGCCATCGTTAACCGTTTGCTGTGGATGCAAAATCACTATCCGCTGACGGCAGAGGATGTGGTGGCGCAAAAAACGCCGTGCAGTTTTGATGTCTCGGTGTGGGAATTTTTCTGGCCGTTTATTGCCGGCGCAAAATTGGTGATGGCGGAACCTGAGGCACACCGCGACCCGCTGGCGATGCAGCAATTCTTCGCCCAATACGGGGTGACGACCACTCACTTTGTCCCTTCCATGCTGGCTGCTTTTATTGCGTCATTGACGCCGGAAACTGCGCAGGAAAGTTGTGCCTCGCTGAAGCGGGTATTCTGCAGTGGCGAAGCCTTGCCTGCAGATTTATGTCGTGAGTGGGAACAGTTGACCCATGCGCCATTGCACAATTTATACGGGCCAACCGAAGCGGCGGTCGATGTGAGCTGGTATCCGGCCTGGGGGGAAGCGCTCGCCGCCGTAACCGGCAACAGCGTGCCGATTGGTTATCCGGTATGGAACACCGGTTTGCGGATCCTTGATGCCATGATGCGTCCGGTGCCCTTCGGCGTAGCGGGCGATCTATACCTGACGGGGATCCAACTGGCGCAGGGCTATCTGGGACGAGCGGATCTGACGGCAAGCCGCTTTATCGCCGATCCGTTTAATGCCGGTGAACGCATGTACCGTACCGGGGATGTGGCCCGCTGGCTGGAAAATGGCGCGGTGGAATATCTCGGGCGCAGCGATGACCAGCTTAAAATTCGCGGACAGCGTATTGAACTGGGGGAAATTGATCGGGTGATGCAGCAACTGCCCGATGTCGAGCATGCTGTTGCCCATGCCTGCGTATTTAATCAGGCAGCGGCGACCGGCGGCGATGCGCGTCAACTGGTGGGGTATGTGGTGTCGCAATCGGGTTTACCGCTGGACACATCTGGATTGCGGGAGAGTCTGCGCGAAAAACTGCCAGCGCATATGGTGCCGACGGTATTGTTGCAACTGGCGGAGCTGCCGCTCAGCGCGAACGGTAAATTGGATCGTAAAGCGCTACCGATGCCTCAGCTAACGTCGCGTACAACGGGACGTGCGCCGCGCCCAGGGATCGAAACCACCATTGCGCACTCTTTTGCAGCCTTGCTGGATTGTGAGGTCAATGATGTGGAGGCAGATTTCTTTGCGCTGGGCGGACATTCTCTGCTGGCGATGAAGCTGGCGGCACAATTGAGTTGCCTGTTTGAACGACAGGTGACGCCAGGTCAGATTATGGTGGCTTCTACTGTTGAACAACTCAGCGCATTGCTGGAGAGTCAGGATGATGAACAGTCGCAGCGTCTGGGATTTGAGACGCTGCTGCCGCTGCGTGAAAGTCACGGCCCAACGCTGTTTTGCTTCCATCCGGCGTCGGGTTTTGCCTGGCAGTTTAGCGTGCTGTCGCGTTACCTCAGTCCACAGTGGTCGATTATAGGCATTCAGTCACCGCGACCGGATGGACCCATGCAAACGGCGGAAAACCTCGATGCGGTATGTGACCATCATCTGGCAACGCTGCTTAACCAGCAGCCTCACGGTCCATACTATTTATTAGGTTACTCACTGGGAGGCACTTTGGCGCAGGGGATTGCCGCACGTTTACTCGCTCGGGGTGAGAAAGTTGCCTTTCTGGGGCTGCTGGATACCTGGCCGCCGGAAACGCAAAATTGGCAGGAAAAAGAGGCCAATGGGTTGGATCCTGCCGTACTGGCGGAGATCGAGCGTGAACGTGAAGCGTTTCTGGCCGCACAGCAGGGCAATGCGTCTGACGCGTTATTCAACGCTATCGAAGGTAATTATACCGATGCGGTTCGCCTGTTAACCACAGCCCACAGCGTACCTTTTGCGGGCCACGCTACGTTGTTTGTTGCTGAACGCACATTACCGCAGGACGTTAGCCCTGAACGTAGCTGGTCACCATGGATATCCAGTCTGGATGTTTATCGTCAGGACTGCGCGCATGTCGACATCATTTCTACCACCGCCTTTGAGACGATAGGGCCTGTAATTAATGCGCTGATTAATCAATCTGTGTAACAAAGTCACTTTTGCTATTGCGGCGATCGAACAACCCCATAATGCAGCGTCATGTTGTGGGGTTGTTACTTTACTGTGTGATGGGTTGGCAAGGAGAGTGAATAAATTCCGAATATAATTTTTGGTAGGGGCTGATGCGTAAAGAAAGTTTCGGATAATTCTGACTAGCTGGTAGACTTCTCCCACGGGAGTGTTTTTCTTATGGGAAAGTTTTCAGGTCACGCAACATGTCATCATTAAATATTAAGCAAGACAACGTTTCGGAATTTACTGCCTATCCTCAGCCTGCGGTAAACGCCAACGAAATAGATTTGGTTAACCTGATCGAAATCTTATGGCGCGCCAGGACGAAAATTGTGGCTACCGTTTTCGCCTTTGCCTGCGTAGGTATCCTGGTCTCTTTCCTGCTGCCGCAAAAATGGACCAGTCAGGCCATCGTGACCCCAGCAGAACCGGTTCAGTGGCAGAACCTCGAGAATACGTTGACCAAATTGCGCGTACTGGATATGGATATTGGCGTTAGCCGTGGGGATGTGTTTAACCTGTTTATCAAAAAATTCCAGTCACCCTCATTGTTAGAAGATTATCTGCGTTCTTCACCCTATGTGATGGATCAATTGAAAGGCGCTGATATTGACGAAATGGACCTGCACCGCGCAATCGTCAGGCTCAGTGAAAAAATGACCGCGGTTGACGCCAATGTCGGTAAGAAGAATGAGACCTCGCTGTATACCGCGTGGACCCTGAGCTTTACCGCCCCTCAGGCCGAAGAAGCCCAGTCTGTGCTACAGGGATATATCCGATATATTTCTGATATTGTAGTGAAAGAAACGCTGGAAGATATTCGCAATAAACTGTTCATCAAAACCAGTTATGAGAAAGAAAAATTGGCGATGGATCGCGTCAGGCTCAAAAACCAGATGGAAGCAAATATCCAGCGACTCAACTACTCCCTGGAAATTGCGAATGCCGCCGGGATTAAAAAGCCGGTCTACAGTAATGGCCAGGCGGTGAAAGATGACCCTGATTTCTCTATTTCACTGGGCGCTGACGGTATCTCGCGTAAATTAGAAATAGAAAAATCAGTAACAGATGTTGCGGAGATTAACGGAGAATTACGTAACCGCCAATATCACGTTGATCAACTGTTAGCGATGAATGTGAGTGACGTAAAATTTACGCCGTTTAAATATCAGCTTTCACCTTCGCTGCCAGTGCATAAAGATGGTCCGGCTAAATCGATGATCGTTATTCTGGCGGCGTTACTGGGTGGTATGGTGGCCTGTGGTGGCGTTCTGCTGAACTACGCCATGGTGTCGCGTAAGCAAAAAATGACGTTTATTGATCAGCAACTGGTGTGATTAATTGGCGTATGGCGGCGGGCAGTCGCCATACGTTAAATCTCGCTATTTGTTGCGCCCTAGTGGCACCACTAACGGCGTGCCGGCAACTGGATCGTCGATAATCATACAGCGTAATCCATAGATTTTTTCGATAAGCTCCGCAGTAACAATCTCCTTCGGTGCCCCCTCGGCAATAATTTTTCCGTCACGAAGCGCAATCAGATGCGTGGCGTAGCGACAGGCCTGATTGAGGTCGTGCAGAACGGCAGCCAGCGTGTAACCCTTCTCCCGGTTGAGTTCACTGAGCAGCTCCAGCAGATCAATCTGATGGCTGATATCCAGCCAGGTGGTGGGTTCATCGAGCAACATAATCGATGTTTCCTGCGCCAGTACCATTGCAATCCATGCGCGCTGACGTTGCCCGCCGGAAAGAGTATCTACACTTTGCGCCGCCAGATGCGTGATCCCTGTGGCCTGCATCGCTGTGTTTACCGCGATTTCATCTTCTTGCCGCCAGCGGGTAAACAGCGGCTGATGTGGGTAACGCCCGCGAGCAACCAGCTCCTGTACGGTAATATCGCCCGGCGTGGTGGCGTTTTGCGCCAGCAAACCTATTCTGCGTGCGACCTCTTTGCTGGCATAGTGCTGAATATGCTCACCGTCGAGCCAAACCTTGCCGTGTGCGGGTGTCATCAGACGACTCAGTGTACGTAGTAGCGTTGATTTCCCGCAGCCGTTTGGCCCAATGATCGCGGTAAAGTGACCGTCGGGAATCGACACATTGAGGTTTTCCGCTACGGTAAACTTGCCATAACCCAGCGTTAACTGGTCGCCGCGCAAACGGGCAACTGATTCGATCATTTTTTGCGGGACTCCTGAATTAACAAGACGATAAGATAAATACCGCCGAGGCTTACGGTGACCACACCCACCGGAAGCTGATAAGGCATAAACAGCTGTTGGGCGCATAAATCCGCCATCATCAGCAGCAATGCGCCGCACAGCGCTGACAGGGTTAATCCCCAGCGGGATGTGCCGCTAAGTCGACGCGCAATATGCGGGGCGACGAGAGCAATAAAGGAAATTGGACCTGCCAGCGCGGTGGCGGCGGCGGTCAGTACCACGGCTACCAGCATCATCATCAGACGCGAACGCTCAACGCTGACGCCAAGCGCACAGGCGCTGTCATCACCCATTTCCAGTAAACGCATCCGGCGCACCAGCAGTGTGGCGCACACCAGCATCACAATAATCAGCGGGGCAGAAGGCCAGGTCTTGGCCCAGGTCAGGCCATTGAGCGATCCGGCGTTCCACAGTCCGGCTGTTAACGCGGTTTCTAATGATGCTTTCAGCAGCAGCCAGGTGTTGAACGCCACCAGCATAGCGCGTATGCCAATACCAATAATAATTAGCCGGAAGGTGTCGATACCATTACGCCAGGCGAGCGCCCAGACTACCAGTGAAGTCAGGATGCCACCCAGCATAGCCGCCAGCGCGATAGCGGTAAGATGCTGACCAAACAGCACCATTGCCACCAGTACACCGCTCCAGGCACCGGTATTGAAACCCATCACATCCGGGCTGCCCAGCGGGTTGCGCATCAGCGACTGAAATATTGCGCCACTCACGCCCAGTGCCGCGCCAATCAATAGCGCCATAAGCACGCGTGGCAAGCGCCATTCGGTGACCACCAGCGTAATACTGCGCGGCGCATCGCCGAACAGAGCGGCAATAATTTGCTGAGTTTCCAGCGTAACGACGCCGCTACGCAGGCTCCACAATCCAACGACGAGACACCCTACAACCAGCAGCAGGCTGCTGATGATCAGACGGCGGGAGAGGTGCATCATGCGCCACCCCCGCGCGATTTACGGCGTACTAAAAAGATAAGCACCGGCGCGCCGATAAATGCGCTGACCACCGAGACACGCAGCTCGCCGGGGACAATCACACGACCGATAATATCGGCAATTAACAGTAGAGAGGGGGTTGCCAGCAGAGTGACGGGCAATGACCAGCGGTGATCGGCGCCTACCAGCCAGCGCGCCATATGCGGCATCATCAGGCCGATAAAGGCGATAGGACCAACAATCGCGGTCGCGCTGCCGCACAGGACAGTGATCGCCAGCAGGCCGATAAACTGCGTACGAGCGACTTTACTGCCAAGCGCGGTTGCGGTGTCACTGCCGAGACTCAGGCTATTCAGGGCACGGCTGAGGAACAATGCGACAGCCGCGGCAATCAATACCGGCACCAGTACTACCTTCAGCGTTTGCAGGCTGCGGATATCGAGGGAACCGGCCTGCCAGAAACGCAACTGATCGTAGACGTCCGGGTTGAGTAGGGCGATGCCGGTGGATAGCCCCTCGAGCACTGCACCCAGCGCAACGCCCGCCAGCGTCAGTCGTACCGGGCTGAGTTGCCCACCGCCCTGGCTACCGGTAAACGCCACAATCAGCGAGGCGGCCAGCGCCCCGGCAAAAGCCATCAGCAATTGTTCCTGTGGCGAAGAGAAACCGAACAGCGACGCGCCCAGCACGATGGCGAAGCTGGCGCCAGAGTTAACGCCAAGGATCCCCGGATCGGCGAGCGGGTTACGCGTGAGCGTTTGCATTAATGCGCCCGCCAGACCCAACGCGCCGCCGGCGAGCAGTCCTGCCAGCGTGCGTGGCAGTCGCGCGTCCAGCACGATGGTGCAATCCGCGCTTTGGCAACTGCCGGAGAGTGCGTCCAGCACCACGGAGGCAGGTAGCGATTTTGCGCCAATAACCAGACTTAATACCGTGGTGAGAACAAGTAATAACAATAGTCCGGGCACGGCGAAGGCGCGTGTCGCGGAAACAGTGCATGACATATCAACTTCCCTGATAATGATAGTAATTATCGTTATCGATCTTATTTGGATATGTTAGCATGTGCAGCCATCGAATGGATATTGAAAAAGTACCTGGTAAGGCTCTGTAATGAATCGACAATCCTGGCTGCTTAATCTCAGCCTGTTAAAGACCCACCCTGCATTTCGCGCCGTCTTCCTCGCTCGTTTTATTTCCATTGTCTCTTTGGGGCTACTCGGTGTGGCGGTTCCGGTACAGATCCAGATGATGACCCAATCGACCTGGCAAGTCGGTTTGTCGGTGACGTTGACCGGCAGCGCGATGTTTATTGGCCTGATGGTTGGTGGCGTACTGGCCGACCGCTATGAGCGTAAAAAAGTGATCCTGTTGGCGCGTGGAACCTGTGGCATCGGCTTTATTGGTTTGTGTCTGAATGCGCTGCTGCCCGAACCGTCGTTACTGGCGATTTATCTGCTTGGTTTATGGGACGGTTTCTTTGCCTCGCTGGGCGTGACAGCTTTGCTGGCAGCAACGCCGGCGTTGGTCGGGCGGGAAAACCTGATGCAGGCCGGGGCGATTACCATGCTGACGGTGCGTTTGGGTTCGGTCATTTCGCCGATGCTTGGCGGAGTGCTGCTGGCGACCGGCGGCGTGGCCTGGAACTACGGGCTGGCGGCGGCAGGCACGTTCATAACCTTACTGCCTCTATTGAGCCTTCCTGCGTTACCTCCACCACCGCAGCCGCGCGAGCATCCGCTGAAATCGCTGCTGGCAGCATTTCGCTTTTTGCTCGCCAGTCCGCTGATTGGCGGCATTGCGTTGCTCGGGGGCTTGTTGACCATGGCGAGCGCCGTGCGCGTGCTGTATCCGGCGTTAGCGATTAACTGGCAGATGTCGAGCGCGCAAATAGGTTTGCTGTATGCGGCTATTCCTCTTGGCGCGGCGGTGGGGGCATTGACCAGCGGACAGTTGGCGCACAGCGTTCGTCCGGGACTGATCATGCTGGGTTCTACCGTGGCTTCGTTCCTGGCTATCGGCCTGTTTGGCTTGATGCCGGTCTGGGAGCTTGGGGTAGTCTGCCTGGCGCTGTTCGGTTGGTTAAGTGCGGTTAGTTCTTTGTTGCAGTACACCCTGTTACAGACGCAAACGCCAGAAGCGATGCTCGGGCGAATTAACGGTTTGTGGACGGCGCAGAACGTCACCGGGGATGCGATTGGCGCGGCGCTGTTAGGCGGTTTGGGGGCGATGATGACGCCCGTCGCCTCGGCAAGCGTGAGTGGATTTGGGCTGGTGATTATTGGTCTGCTACTGCTGCTGTTGCTGGGGGAACTACGTCGATTCCGGCAAATGCCAGTGAATGCCTGATGGCGTTATGCTTTACGGTTTGCAGGCCGGATAGGGCGTTAGCCGCATCCGGCGCTGGCTTTTAAAAGAGAGCCGACAGACGTTGCAACAGCAGCGTCGCGCTGTAGTAGTCGAGACGGAAGGTTTCCGTGCCCAGAGCGTAAACACGTTTATTTTGCACGGCTGGCAGATGCGCCAGAAGCGGATTGGCATATATGGCGTCGGCATCTTTGCTGTCGCCAGCAAACAGGAACAGCGCTTCGCCGTTCAGGCCTGCCGCCAGATTTTCACCGCCAAGCTGGATGATATCGTGGCGTTTTCCCTGGCTTTGGCTGGTGTGCAAACCGGCAGGCAGCGGTGCCAGCGTGAAACCTAACTGTTCCATCAGCTTGCCCTGCGCCGACTCAGGCGTCCAAAGATTGGCACTGTGCGCCGCAGCGGTATAGACCAGCGCGCTGACCGGCTGTGGTGGCAGGGTGATACGTTGCTTAACCGCTTGCAGTTGCTTATCAAATTCGGCAATACGCGCTGCTGCCTGTTGTTCCTGACCGGTAATTTCACCCAGTTGCGTCAGCAGCGACTGCCAGCTTTTGTCGTCGTAGTTGATGATAAGCGTGGGCGCGATGGTGGACAACTGATCGTATAGCGCGAGGGCGGAATCGCCGCCGGTGGCGCTGATTAGAATCAGATCCGGCATTTGTGCCGCTACGGCTTCAGCACTTGGTTCGCCGATGTACAGACGGCTGAGTTTGCGTTCCCTGGCCACGTCGCTCCATTGACGTAAAAAGCCCTGCGCATCGCCAATGCGGTTGTTCGGCGTGGTGGCGCCGCTGGCAATGACAGGGGCATCAATCGCCAGCAGCGAGCCGGTGAGGGTTACGCTGGTGGAGACAATGCGCTGCGGCTTATGCTCCAGCGTATGCGTGCCACGGCTGTCGGTGATCTGACGCGGCCAGTCGGCGGCGTGACCTAAAGAAACTCCTGAAATAAACACACCAGTCAGTAAAAGCACGGTGCGACAAAAAGAGGGGAGACTCACGAATCAGCTTCCTGTTATCAGTATGGTTAATGCTTCTCATTTTCATTGTTAGCGAGCAAGGATGCAAGCCAAAGTCGCACATTGTGCTGCCACAAGAGTTGACATACAGCCGCTTTGCTTTTAGGTTAGCGACCGAAAATATAAATGATAATCATTATTAGAGCCTTTATCATTTTTGGAGGATGATATGGATATGTCACTGGCCGAGGAAAAAACGCAGACTATGCCGACGCTCGCTCCCGACAGTTTTTTCTTTATGTCGCCGTATCGTAGTTTTACGACGTCAGGATGCTTCGCCCGCTATGCGGAACCGGCAATTGATGGCGATTCGCCAGACAGCCCTTTCCAACACAAAATGCACGCACTGTTTGCTGATGCCAAATCGCAGGGCATAGCTAACCCCATCATGGTCGGGGCAATTCCTTTCGATACCCGCCAGCCATCATCGCTGTTTATTCCCCAATCGTGGCAGAGCTTCTCTCGCACGGCAAAGCAGCAATCATCACGTTACTTTAATCGGCATCAGTCATTAAACGTCGTTGAGCGTAAATCGATTCCGGAACAGGACTTTTTTGAAGAGATGGTTGCCCGGGCGGCGGCGCTGACGGCAACCCCGGAAGTCGACAAAGTGGTGTTGTCACGCCTGATCGATATCGCCACCGATGCCAATATTGACAGTGGGGCGTTACTTGAGCGTCTGGTGGCGCAAAATCCGGCGAGTTACAACTTCCATGTCCCTATTGAAGACGGTGGCGTATTGATTGGCGCCAGCCCGGAACTGCTGTTACGCAAAGAGGGCGATCGTTTCAGTTCTCTGCCGCTGGCCGGCTCTGCACGTCGTCAGCCTGATGATGTGCTGGATCGCGAAGCAGGGATCCGCCTGCTGGCATCTGAGAAGGACCGCCATGAGCACGATCTGGTGACGCAGGCGATGAAAACGGTATTGCGCGATCGCAGCAGTGAACTGCAACTGCCTTCCTCTCCGCAACTGGTTACTACGCCGACGCTCTGGCATCTCGGTACGCCGTTTGAAGGTAAAGCCAACGCAGAGGAAAACGCGCTGACGTTGGCGTGCCTGTTGCATCCGACGCCTGCGCTGAGCGGTTTCCCGCATCAGGTTGCGCGCAAGCTGATCGCCGAGCTGGAGCCGTTCGATCGCGAACTGTTCGGCGGCATTGTCGGCTGGTGTGATGCCGAAGGCAACGGCGAATGGGTGGTGACGATCCGCTGCGCGAAGCTGCTGCGTAATCAGGTTCGTTTCTTTGCTGGCGCCGGAATTGTGCCTGCGTCTTCTCCGGTTGCGGAATGGCGTGAAACGGGAGCCAAGCTTTCCACCATGCTGAATGTTTTTGGACTGCATTAAGGAGTCATGATGAGTATTCCTTTCACCCGTTGGCCGGAGGAGTTTGCCCGCCGCTATCGTGAAAAAGGTTACTGGCAGGATTTGCCGCTGACCGACATTCTGACCCGTCATGCCGACAGCGACCATACGGCGATTATTGATGGTGAACGCCATTTGAGCTATCGCCAGCTGAATCAGGCCGCTGACAATCTTGCCTGCAGCCTGCGTCGTCAGGGAATCAAACCCGGCGAAACCGCATTGGTACAACTGGGCAATGTGGCTGAGCTGTACATCACCTTCTTTGCGTTACTCAAGCTGGGTGTCGCTCCGGTGCTGGCCCTGTTCAGCCATCAGCGTAACGAACTCAACGCCTATGCCAAACAGATTGAACCGGCGCTGCTGATTGCCGATCGCCAGCATGCGCTGTTTAGCGGGGAAGATTTTCTCAATACCTTTGTGGCTGAACACAATTCAGTGCGCGTGGTGCAACTGCGCAATGATGAAGGCGAACATAACCTGCAAAAGGCGATAGACCAGCCTGCGGCTGATTTTACCGCGACGCCATCGCCTGCTGATGAAGTGGCGTACTTCCAGCTTTCCGGCGGTACCACCGGCACGCCAAAGCTTATTCCTCGTACTCATAACGATTACTACTACAGCGTGCGACGCAGTAATGAGATCTGCCGCTTTACCGGGGAAACGCGCTATCTGTGCGCGATCCCGGCGGCGCATAACTACGCCATGAGTTCGCCTGGCGCGCTGGGCGTGTTCCTGGCTGGCGGCACGGTGGTTCTCGCGGCTGACCCGAGCGCAACCCTGTGTTTCCCACTGATTGAACAGCATCAGGTTAACGTCACGGCTCTGGTGCCGCCGGCGGTGAGTCTGTGGCTGCAGGCGATTGCGGAGTGGGGGAGTAATGCGCAATTGGCTTCGCTGACGCTGCTGCAGGTTGGTGGGGCACGCCTTTCTGCCTCGCTTGCGGCGCGTATTCCAGCGGAGATTGGCTGCCAGTTGCAGCAGGTCTTTGGCATGGCGGAAGGGCTGGTGAACTACACCCGTCTGGACGACAGTCCTGAGCGCATCATCAATACCCAGGGTCGTCCGATGTGTCCCGATGATGAAGTCTGGGTAGCAGACGCTGACGGCAACCCCTTAGCCCAGGGAGAGACCGGACGTCTGATGACGCGTGGTCCGTACACCTTCCGCGGTTATTTCAAAAGCCCGGAGCACAACGCCAGCGCTTTTGACGCCAACGGTTTTTACTGCTCCGGCGATCTGATCGCTATCGATCAGGATGGCTATATCACCGTACAAGGACGTGAAAAGGATCAAATCAACCGGGGTGGCGAGAAGATCGCAGCAGAAGAAATTGAAAATCTGCTGTTACGCCACCCATTGGTGATCCATGCGGCCCTGGTCAGTATGGATGACGAACTGATGGGCGAGAAAAGCTGTGCCTGGCTGGTGGTGAAAGAGCCGCTGCGCGCGGTGCAGGTGCGCCGTTTCCTGCGCGACCAGGGCGTGGCGGAATTCAAATTACCTGACCGCGTGGAGTGCGTTGAGTCACTCCCGCTGACCCCGGTCGGTAAAGTGGATAAAAAACAATTACGTCAGTGGCTGGCATCACGTTCACTGGCCTGAAGGAGAAATAGAAATGGCAATTCCTAAACTGCAGGCTTATGCGCTACCAACGGCGCTCGATGTTCCGGTGAACAAAGTCGACTGGGCATTTGACCCTGAACGCGCTGCGCTGCTGATCCACGACATGCAGGATTATTTTATCGGCTTTTGGGGCGATAACTGCCCGATGATGGAGCAGGTCATCGCGAACATCGCCGCGCTGCGCCAGTACTGCAAAGAGCATAACATTCCGGTGTATTACACCGCTCAGCCGAAAGAACAGAGTGATGAAGATCGCGCTCTGCTGAATGATATGTGGGGACCGGGCCTGACGCGTTCCCCGGAACAACAAAAGATCGTTGAGGCGCTGGCGCCGGATGAAGCGGATACTATTCTGGTGAAATGGCGTTATAGCGCATTTCATCGCTCTCCGCTGGAGCAGATGCTCAATGAAACCGGACGTAATCAACTGATTATTACCGGTGTGTATGCTCATATTGGCTGCATGACCACTGCGACGGACGCTTTTATGCGCGATATCAAGCCGTTTATGGTCGCCGATGCGCTGGCGGATTTTAGTCGCGATGAACACCTGATGTCGCTGAAATA
The DNA here is from genome assembly GCF_005281025.1 of Citrobacter sp. wls714. Lineage (NCBI taxonomy): Bacteria > Pseudomonadati > Pseudomonadota > Gammaproteobacteria > Enterobacterales > Enterobacteriaceae > Citrobacter > Citrobacter sp. wls714. Next base: position 59,507 of record NZ_SZWZ01000004.1, read on the forward strand.
CGTGGCGGGACGCTCCGGTCGGGTGGTAATGACCCAGGAGCTTTTGCCGACGCCGGTTCCGGCGAGTAAAGAGGCGCTGCGTAGCATTATTTTGCCGCTGCTTGATGAGTCCGAGGAGCCAATGGATGACGAAAACCTGATCGACTACGGGCTGGATTCCGTGCGCATGATGGCGCTGGCGGCACGCTGGCGTAAAGTTCATGGCGATATTGATTTCGTGATGCTGGCGAAAAATCCGACCATAGACGCCTGGTGGAAGCTGCTCTCCCGCGAGGTGAACTGATGGCCGGATTTGAGTTTGCAGGGAAAACCGTCTGGGTAACCGGCGCGGGAAAAGGCATTGGTTACACTACGGCACTGGCATTTGTGAAAGCAGGCGCGCAGGTGACTGGCTTTGATCGCGAATTTCCTCAGGATAACTACCCGTTTGCGACCGAAGTGCTGGATGTGGCCGATGCCGGGCAGGTGGCTGAGGTGTGCCAGCGCGTCCTTAAAGCGTGCGAGCGGCTGGATGTGTTGGTCAATGCCGCCGGTATTCTGCGCATGGGGGCCACTGACGCTCTGAGCGTTGAAGAGTGGCAGCAGACGTTTGCCGTTAACGTTGGCGGCGCGTTCAATCTGTTTCAGCAGACGATGGCGCAGTTTCGTCGTCAGCAGGGCGGGGCGATCGTGACCGTGGCGTCGGATGCGGCGCACACGCCGCGTATCGGCATGAGCGCTTATGGAGCGTCAAAAGCTGCGCTAAAAAGCCTGGCGCTCACCGTCGGGCTGGAACTGGCGGGCAGCGGTGTGCGCTGTAATGTGGTTTCGCCAGGCTCGACCGATACTGACATGCAGCGCACGTTATGGGTCAGTGATGACGCGGAACAGCAGCGTATTCGCGGGTTTGGCGAGCAGTTTAAGCTTGGTATCCCGTTGGGGAAAATCGCCCGTCCACAGGAGATCGCCAACACCATTTTATTCCTCGCCTCCGACCTTGCCAGCCACATTACGCTACAGGATATCGTGGTGGATGGCGGCTCAACGCTGGGAGCATGATGATGATCTGGAAACGCCATCTCACGCTGGATGAATTAAATGCCACCAGCTGCAACACCATGGTCGCGCACTTAGGCATCCTTTATACCCGGCTGGGCGATGATGTGCTGGAGGCCGAAATGCCGGTTGATACCCGCACGCATCAGCCGTTTGGTTTGCTGCACGGAGGCGCGTCGGCGGCACTGGCCGAAACGTTGGGTTCAATGGCGGGTTATCTGATGACCCGCGACGGGCAGTGTGTGGTCGGTACAGAACTGAACGCCACGCACCATCGGGCGGTTTCACAGGGCAAAGTGCGCGGTGTTTGCCAGCCACTGCATCTTGGACGGCAGAACCAAAGCTGGGAAATCGTTATCTTTGATGAGCAAGGACGGCGCTGTTGTACCTGCCGATTAGGTACTGCGGTGATGGGGTGAAGTCGCCCGGCAAAGTAAAATGAAATTGCAGGGTTAACAGGTAAATGAAGTGATCTAGTTAACACTGCAATGTAAAAATTCAGTGATACTTCGGGTTTGCATGGTTGTCATGTTGTTAAATTCAGAAAAGATGTTATAGAAACAAAATGTAACATCTCTCTGACCTGGACAACGGATAATCAATATGAATAAATCAGGGAAGTACCTCGTCTGGACAGTGCTCTCCGTTATGGGAGCATTTGCCCTCGGCTATATCGCATTAAACCGTGGTGAACAGGTCAACGCGTTGTGGATAGTCGTGGCGTCGGTCTGTGTCTACCTTATCGCTTACCGTTTCTATGGCCTGTACATTGCGAAAAACGTGCTGGCGCTGGACCCAACGCGTATGACGCCAGCCGTGCGCCATAACGACGGTCTGGATTATGTTCCTACCGATAAAAAAGTGCTGTTCGGTCACCATTTTGCGGCGATTGCCGGGGCGGGTCCGTTAGTCGGACCGGTGCTGGCGGCACAAATGGGTTATTTGCCGGGGATGATCTGGCTGCTTGCCGGGGTGGTACTTGCGGGGGCAGTGCAGGACTTCATGGTACTGTTTGTTTCTACCCGTCGCGATGGTCGTTCCCTTGGCGAACTGGTGAAAGAAGAAATGGGCCCAACGGCGGGCGTTATTGCGCTGGTAGCCTGTTTTATGATCATGGTGATTATCCTCGCGGTACTGGCGATGATCGTCGTGAAAGCGCTGACCCACAGCCCGTGGGGAACCTACACCGTCGCGTTTACCATTCCGCTGGCGATCTTTATGGGGATCTACCTGCGTTATTTGCGTCCGGGCCGCATTGGCGAAGTGTCGGTCATCGGTCTGGTATTCCTGGTGTTTGCCATTATTTCCGGCGGTTGGGTGGCCGAAAGTCCGACCTGGGCACCGTATTTTGACTTTACCGGCGTACAACTGACGTGGATGCTGGTGGGTTACGGCTTTGTCGCTGCCGTGCTGCCAGTATGGCTGTTGTTGGCCCCGCGTGATTATCTCTCTACCTTCCTGAAGATCGGCACCATTGTTGGTCTGGCGGTGGGGATTCTGATCATGCGTCCGACGCTGACCATGCCTGCGCTGACCAAGTTTGTTGACGGTACTGGCCCGGTCTGGACCGGTAACCTGTTCCCGTTCCTGTTTATTACCATTGCCTGTGGTGCGGTATCTGGCTTCCACGCGCTGATCTCTTCCGGTACCACGCCGAAGATGCTGGCGAACGAAGGGCAGGCCTGTTTTATCGGCTATGGCGGAATGTTAATGGAATCCTTTGTCGCCATTATGGCGCTGGTTTCCGCGTGCATCATCGATCCGGGCGTGTACTTCGCGATGAACAGCCCGATGGCGGTGTTGGCTCCGGCGGGTACGGCGGATGTCGTTGCTTCTGCGGCGCAGGTGGTCAGCAGTTGGGGCTTTGCTATTACCCCAGACACCTTGCATCAAATCGCCAATGAAGTCGGCGAACAATCCATCATTTCCCGCGCAGGCGGTGCGCCGACGCTGGCCGTTGGGATGGCGTATATTCTGCATGGTGCGCTGGGCGGCATGATGGATGTGGCGTTCTGGTATCACTTCGCCATTTTATTTGAAGCCCTGTTTATTCTGACGGCGGTTGACGCCGGTACACGCGCCGCACGCTTTATGCTGCAGGATCTGTTGGGCGTGGTATCACCGAGCCTGAAACGTACCGATTCACTGCCTGCGAACCTGCTGGCTACAGCGCTGTGCGTACTGGCCTGGGGTTACTTCTTACACCAGGGCGTGGTGGATCCGCTGGGCGGTATCAACACCCTGTGGCCGCTGTTTGGTATCGCCAACCAGATGCTGGCCGGTATGGCATTGATGCTCTGTGCGGTGGTGCTGTTCAAGATGAAACGTCAGCGCTACGCATGGGTAGCGCTGGTGCCAACGGCCTGGCTGCTGATTTGTACTCTGACTGCGGGCTGGCAGAAAGCGTTTAGCCCGGATGCGAAAATTGGCTTCCTGGCTATCGCCAACAAGTTCCAGGCGATGATCGACAGCGGTAATATTCCGGCGCAGTACACCCAGTCGCAGCTGACGCAACTGGTGTTTAACAACCGTCTGGATGCGGGTCTTACCATCTTCTTCATGGTGGTCGTCGTGGTGCTGGGTCTGTTCTCGATTAAAACTGCGCTGGCAGCACTGAAAGAGGACAAACCGACGTCGAAAGAAACGCCGTACGAACCGATGCCGGAGAATGTCGAAGAGATCGTGGCGCAGGCGAAAGGCGCGCACTAATATTCTCTTCACCAACAAGCCCTCTCCTGAGCGGGGAGGGCATTTGTACGCCAGGGAATCACTATGTTTGAAACACTCGCTAAAGCCGGGAAGTATTTAGGGCAAACCGCCCGCTTGATGATCGGTGTGCCGGATTATGACAACTATGTTGAGCATATGCGCGTCACGCATCCGGAACAGACGCCAATGACCTACGAAGAGTTTTTCCGCGAGCGGCAGGATGCGCGCTATGGGGGGAAAGGCGGCGCGAAGTGCTGTTAATTTTTTGCCGGATGCGCTGACGCTTATCCGGCCTACAACTCCTCGAATTATTGTGAGCATTTGCCGTTATAATTAGTCGTCGTTGACCTGATAAGGCGAAGCCGTCATCAGGCAACCTGCACCATAGTCACATCGTCAACGATTCTACTTTCTCAAATGCTGCGCGCAGGGTATCTGGCGTTAACGTTACCGGCAGCGCATGAATAGATTCCACCGGGCGCAGGGTATGCGCAATCACCTTATCGATCTCAGCGCGATTTGCGATATCCACGTCTAACTGGGCCAGCCTGGTGGGGAGATTGAACCGCTGATAAGCGGTGACAAGTTGCGCCAGAACATCATCTTGCCCAAGTAATGCGCTCTGCACCAGAATGCCATACGCCACTTTGGTGCCATGGAGAAACTTCTCCGTTTGCGGGAGGACGGTCAGACCGTTATGGATCGAATGTGCCGCCGCCACACGGGTGTAGCGCTCGCCCAGACCACCAACCATGCCGCCGCCGGCTATAATCGCATCCACCACGTCGCAAAACGCCTGGGTTAGTTCACCACGCTGCTTATCTGCCAGTGCCTGCTCGCTGCTTTCCAGCAGGACGTCGCGGATGGCCAGCGCGCCGTTGATGCCCAGACGTACGGTCAAAGGTAACGTTTCTGGCTGCGGAGCCAGCACCACTGCCTCATACCATTTCGCCAGCGTATCGCCAATACCGGCCAGTAAATACTCTTCAGGCGCGTTGAGTATGATTCGTGGCTCAACCAGCACCAAAAAATTGGCATCGTCGAATATTTCGAAATGCAGCGCCTGACCGGCATCGTTGTACCAGACGGAAAGCGGCGTCCAGGCCGCGCAGGTGGCGGCAATGGTCGGGATCGCCACGAAAGGTAAATCAAGGCGGCGAGCCAGCGCTTTAGCCGTATCGAGCAGTGTACCGCCGCCCACGCCAATCACGATGCTGCGATCATCTCCCGATTCTTTTGCCAGTTGAGCAACATCGGTTTCGCTGCAATGTCCCGTAAACAGTAGGTGCTTAGCCTCGGCAAGATGAAAAGCCTCTGGCAGATAAGGGCGCGCCGCATCGATGGCGCGCTCACCGTAAACCCAGACAGCGCGTGAGAGTTGGTCGGTTGTGAAAAAATCGTTGAGTCTCGACAAACTGCCGGGATGGGAAAAATAGTTGGCCGGGCCGGTGACGACGCGAATCTCGGTATTACTCATGTTGTGTTGTCCTTTTGGATGTCCTGTCCTGGCAGGTTATATTTATATAGACGTCTGAACGTCTTGATTGCCAAATACTAGCATCGTGCTATAGTGGCTTCAACAACAACATCATTCGCTGGGATAACAATAATGAGTAATAACCCGCTGATTGTGCAAAGTAAACTGCCTAATCTGGGCACCACAATCTTCACGCAGATGAGCGCGCTGGCGCAGCAGCATCAGGCCATTAACCTCTCGCAGGGATTTCCTGATTTTGACGGTCCACACTTCTTGCAGGAACGTCTGGCATATCATGTTGCGCATGGCGCTAACCAGTATGCGCCGATGACGGGCGTGCAGCCGCTGCGCGAAGCCATTGCCGATAAAACAGCGGAGTTGTACGGCTATAAGCCCGACGCGACAAGTGAGATCAGCGTCACGGCTGGGGCCACAGAAGCATTGTATGCAGCTATTACGGCGCTGGTGCGGCCTGGTGATGAAGTGATCTGTTTTGATCCGAGCTACGACAGCTATGCGCCTGCGGTGGCGTTATCCGGCGGCGTGGTGAAACGTATTGCGCTGCAACCGCCGTTATTTCGTGTGGACTGGCAGGAATTTGCCAAGTTACTCAGCGAGCGTACCCGGTTAGTGATCCTCAATACACCGCATAACCCATCTGCGACCGTCTGGCAGCGCACTGATTTTGATGCGTTATGGCAGGCGATTAAAGAGCGTGAGATTTTTGTTATCAGCGACGAAGTTTATGAGCATATCTGCTTTGCCGCTCATGGACATGCGAGCGTGCTGGCTCATCCGCAGCTACGGGAACGCGCTGTTGCCGTTTCATCATTCGGTAAAACGTATCATATGACCGGCTGGAAAGTTGGCTATTGCGTTGCACCCGCCGCCATTAGCGCCGAGCTACGCAAAATCCATCAGTACCTGACGTTCTCAGTCAACATGCCGGCTCAGCTGGCGCTGGCGGATATGCTGCGGGAGGACCCAATACACTACCGCGAGCTGCCCACGTTTTATCAGAAAAAGCGTGATGTACTGGTGAATGCGTTACGCGACAGTCGACTGGAAATTCTGCCGTGTGAGGGGACGTACTTTCTGCTGGTCGATTACAGTGCGGTCTCAACGCTTAATGACGTTGAGTTTTGTCAGTGGTTAACTAAAGAAGTGGGCGTTGCGGCGATACCGCTGTCGGTGTTCTGCGCCGATCCTTTCCCGCATAAGCTGATCCGCCTATGTTTTGCCAAGCAAGAATCGACGCTGTTAGCAGCCGCAGAGCGTCTGGTTTCGCTGTAATTATTTCACTGTCCAGGCTTTGGAAAACCGACGGTCGGCAAATAATTCCTGCAGGCCGTTGATTTGTTTCAGTCGCAATACTTCGTCGTTATCCATGCCGAGTTCTTTAGCGATTTTTTCTTCACTCCAGCCCAGTTGCGATAATTCACGTACGATTTCCGACATGGCGTGGATTTGGTGGCGTCCGCGAGCGCGGTTGTGGCGGATTGTCGCCGCCATACGCTCATGACGATTGCGTTGCAGGCAGGTGACGGGCAGATAGCCTTTTAAGCGCGGTTTTAGCGATGCTTTATTTTTACCTAATTCATGGCGATGAAAACCGTCTACTATCTCATATTCTTCCCTAAATGATTCAACGACGACAATCGGCTGCGTGAAGCCATCCGCTTCAATAGATTTCAGCAGCAATTTTTTCTCTGGCGGAGCAACATTGTTCGGGTTGTAGTCGTTGGGATAAATATGGTCGCTTTTAACCCATAGCACGCAGTCTACCGGCTCTTCACGAAAAGGGCTGACGCTATGGATAGCTTTCCGGAATTCATTGATCGCTTCAATACGCTCTTCTTCAGACAGCGCAGAAAGAAAGTCCGTGAGTTCCTGAGTTAGTCGTTGCTGCATAAGATCCCCCATTCCTGGCGTTTGGTTTTCATTCGTTCAGTGTATCGCTGGTAGTTTTTCGTTTTTGTGGGACTGAACGAAAGTGCTCGACACCAGTAATCATTATTCAGGAGTACTTTGCAGATCCTTCTCCATGAGGGGATATCCCTGGAACCAATATCACTTTCCTGACTTTCCGGGATATTGTCCATACCTTTTTTCTTATACCACTGTATATAGACGGCGATTTTGTTGCGGTAATGCTCTGCGGTCTGTTCTGGCATGCTATTCAATAGCAGCATGGCGTACTCTTGCCAGCTTAAATGTTCAGGCTTGAGTATTTTCCTATGGCCATAAAAATGGTTGTCATGACCGGCGTAAATACCTCCGCTTTTAACACCGCTGACGCGGGCGCACATAGCCGCCCATCGCTGAGGCTCAATAACATGGTACAGCCACAGCCCCTGGCGTTGTTCAGGTCCAAAGGGTTCGCAAATACGCATATATCTTGTCGGGACCCCGGCCTGGTACATCAGATTATACAGGGGGTTACACGGCAATTTTGACTGCGCAAACCATGTCCAGATATCGGCTGTTTTCCAGTCATATAGCGGATAAATATACCAGGTGTGTCCACCAGGCGCAGCAGTCGTCCACGGCTTGTCATCGGCAAAACGTTGCTTGCGCGAATTAGCGATGGCCACAAAGCGATTATAGGACTCGTCCGCGCGAATGCCGACCATCATCGCGGCTGGTCGTTTATCTGAATACCAATCAGCGAACTCGCGAACAAATTGTTCAAACGTCATGCCGGGCTGGTAAAAAGAGAAATAATCAGGATCGGTTATGGCATCTTCCGGAGGCTGGCGAACCCACGGCGTTCCCGGTTCCCAACACTGCCATTCAGGTTGATATTGTGAAAGTGAGTTTTGTGTGGTCAGAGGTAACGCGACCCAATAAAAGCGTTCGATGACATCGGAATAACGTTCGCGAAGCGCCTGTACATAGTCGATAGTGCAGGAAAACTGGGCTTCCCAGTCGATAAATAACACGTCGAATTTTTTACCCGTCTGGCGGGCGCTTATGGCTGTCAGATGTAACATCAACCCTGAATCTTTCCCTCCAGAGAAAGAAACGCAAATACGTGGCAGAGCCTCAAGCGTCCAGGCAATACGTTCCTGCGCGGCTTCGAGAACGTTTTGATTCAGTGGTATTTTATAAACAGACATATCAAGTCCATATCCAGATTTTATTATTTACAGATATAATAAATGCTTGCAATAAGATATGCCAATTTCTCAAAGATGCAATGTTTTAATGTATTCATGATTTAAATGACTGTTTGTTAAGTTATACATATAACAGATTTGTCATGAAGGCTTTGACCTGCTCCCCGTTGATTAGTACACCC
>NZ_SZWZ01000005.1:0-5200 GCF_005281025.1 Citrobacter sp. wls714
AAAGTGATCAGTAGTTTTCACACAGCCTGTGCCAGAAGTGGACATCTAAGCCGTTTCAGAGAGTTAAGTGCAGGGGAGGCCTTCAAGTATGTTAATTATCAAATCGAGTGGGAAGATGATTTCTTTAGTTTGTTTGAGCTCTTCTAAGCTCCACCAGTAGTGCTCGCGAATGACTTCTTTTTCGTTGTTACTCCAACCTGATCGGTCAATATCTGGTTTTTCTGCAGTAATAATAAAGAAATGTTCTTCAGCGAGAACGTTCTCACCACTTGGCAACATCATAGGAAAGGTTCTGGAGGCTATTTGTGGTCCCGCCGTTTTTCTTATCAGGCCCGTTTCTTCAAATAATTCACGTAGCGCCGCCTGCTCAAAAGACTCGTTGTGCTCAAGTCCTCCCCCTGGCGTTGCCCAGTAAGTTTTTCCATCCAGAGCATCATCTTTATGGCAGAACCTAAAGAGCAGAACGTGATTTTCAGGTGAAAGAACTATCAATCGAGAGGATGGACGAGTACGCATTTATTCCCTCTTAAATAAAATTCAAACCCTCATTGCGGATTTTCATATAAACATACATTGCAGTCTGCAAGCGCGCATAGAGAATGTATTTTCTTGCCGCGATGGCCGATTCAGGCAGGGTGATTCACCATTACGCGTAGTTGCTGTTTTATCAGCGTACTATCCTGGAAAGGATAAAATCCACACGCTCCCCAACAGAAACGCATGGCAATTCAATCAACTGATAATCATACATACGGTATGTTTGCACCATTGCGTGATATGTCGCGACGGCGATCTCGAAAGATTGCTTGCGCTCGGTATCCTGTACATATATGTCACGCCAGGGGGGTGCAATAAATACTGTTCGGTTATAGCGAAATCTCTCGATGGCGTTTTCCAGATGCTTCGGTATGGTAAGCTCTGAAAGACGTAAATAACCTACAACATCAGGAACACCACGGTCGAAGAAACAGGGTCTTGTTTGCCCTTCTGCTTCGTGCCATGAACGCATTTCCCAGGATAGCATGAGCTCTGCGAACGCAGTTTGATTGGCCCATGGCAATGCATCACCGCCGATGTTAACTTGGTCTTGTATAACACCTCGTCCGGCTTCTTTAGAACACCAAAAACCTCTTTTTATAATGGTATCAATTATCGTGCTTTTGCCTGACCCTGGGCCACCTGTAAGAATGAAACGATGTTGAAAAGATAAAGACATTGAACCCTCCTGAACATTTATAGACGCGATGAAGTAGCAATTCTTATGGCGTATTTTCCCGTGTCGGCAGATTACTTGTTGATGGTTTGACTAACTACATTTTATCCTGGCTTGCATATCCGCTACTCGTTCTGACAGGATGTTCTAAAACTGTGCTAGCAATACGACTGATAGGTGGGCAGGATTTCACCATTCGATGGAATCTGAGGACGTTGCCAATGCGGATGATCAAACGTTCCCCCAACTAAACGCTGCACTTCGCTCTCTACCAATAGTGGGCATGCGGCTAAGTGAGCGTCTTCGAAGGACATGACTGTTCCTGCAAAAATATCTGGCCTGAATATAAACTACTCGATATTCTGAAATGCTTTGTATTTTTTGTGAACAGGAAAAAGTATGCTTAGTACATTACCCGATTTACACAGAAGTTTTGCAGAGCAACTCAAGCTTAAATTCCAGTCTGATTCGCGAATTCATTCCCTTCTCGCTGGCGGTTCGATTATCCATGGCGGATTTGATAAATACTCCGATCTGGATTTTGTCGTTGTTGTAGACCCTCTCCACTATGACGAAATTATGGCTCAGCGTATTGTGTTCGCCGGAACACTGGGTCACCTGCTCCATGCTTTCACCGGGGAACATGTGGGAGAGCCTCGTCTGCTTATCTGCCTGTATGGCCCAGAACTCCTTCATGTCGATCTGAAATTCGTCACCCTGGAAATGCTCACTAAACGCGTTGAGGAGCCAGCAGTGTTATTTACCCGTGATAGCACTGCTCTGGAGCGCCAACTGGCAAAATTTAGTGCTCAGTGGCCCAACATGACGCCGGAGTGGTTTGAGTCCCGAGCCTGGATCTGGCTTCATTATGCAGTGGTTAAGCTGGGAAGAGGCGAATTCTTTGAAGCGATAGGCATGCTGGCATTCTTCCGCGAGCAAGTGCTGGGACCTATGCTGTACCGTCGTGCCAATCTACCGCAACGTGGGGTTCGCCGCATCGAATTCCTCAGCATTGATCCTGATGACTTGCTGACTTCCACGCTGGCAACACACGATCGTGACTCCGTCAGCATGGCCATCAGAATGGCTGTTGATGCTTATATTACGCTGCGGGCTGATGCGTTGCCGGAAAATATCGCAGATGATGCGGCACGTTGGGCTGTTCTTGCCATGCTCGAAGCCAGAACCTGACCTTAAAAGGTTTGGTCTGTTCCGCATCCATGTTCAGACGATGTTTGCTAAAAAATGGTCGTCTGAATTTCGGTTGTGAGGTTCTTCCTGAGTGCTTAGATTCATTTTCAATCTATCGAGAGGATATGAATATGAACTTTGCAGAACGCCACTATCAGCATGAGCCTCTTCTTATCGCCAACGTCTGGGATGCCGCCAGTGCTGTCGCAGCGCAAAAAGCAGGCTACCAGGTTCTGGGAACGTCCAGTGCAGCTATAGCGTCCACATTGGGATATGACGATGGGCAGGGAATTCCGTTTGATGAGTTATTTTATATGGTCACCCGGATCCGGGCTGTCAGCAACCTGCCATTGAGCGTTGACATGGAAGCAGGGTATGGTGATTCAGCCGAACAGATAGCAGCCAATCTCAGGCGCCTTGCTCAGACAGGCGTCGCAGGCGTTAACCTCGAAGACAGCCGAGTCATAAACGGGGTTCGTCAGCTTGACGATGTCTCTGATTTTTCCCGTAACCTGAGAACAGTGTGCGATACGCTGAGAAGCGAAAATTACAGCCTGTTTATGAATATCCGGACTGATACTTACCTGCTCGGGCATGAAGACGCGTTGCAGGAGACGATATCACGGGGTCAACGCTATAAAGCTGCAGGTGCTGACGGCCTTTTTGTTCCCTGCCTGACGTCAGAGAAAGACATCAGCCTCATTGCAGAGGCAATGGGATTGCCTCTGAATGTCATGTGTATGCCCGATCTTCCGTCATTCGACAGGCTGAAACGGGCCGGGGTAAGCCGCATTTCAATGGGCAATTTTGTTCATTCGGCCATGCAGTCAACGCTGACTGATGTCATGCATGCGATTCGAACTCGTCAGACGTTTGAAGGACTTTTTGGTGATGAAAATAACCGATAAGAATTTGTGTGATATCTGGTATCAGGCATTACTTGAACGAGCTCCAGAATATACTGGCGTGTTTTTTGTTGGCGTCAAAACCACTGGCGTATTCTGTATTTCTGTATGCCGGGCACGAAAGCCCAAACGCGAAAATGTCGAATTTTATAAAGATGCTAAATCGGCCCTGGCGGCCGGGTTTCGTCCCTGTAAAGTCTGCAGACCCGCAGAAAATGCGCACAGCGCGCCATTATTTGTTGAACAGGCGCTTGCGCTTGTCAGGCGCGATATAAAATCCCGTGTAGCTGACGCGCAGCTTCGCCAGCATGGCATCAGCCCGGAGCGGGTAAGACGCTGGTTCCTGCAACACCATGTCATCACTTTTCAGGCTTTCCAGCGAATGCAGCGGGTGAATATTGCCCTGCAGGAGCTGAAAAGCGGACGAGCGGCGACTGACGTTGCGCTGGACAATGGCTATGAATCCTTGAGCGGCTTTGGTTATACCTACAAGCGTCTTACTGGCGCAGCGCCGACTCAGGCAATCCAGGTGATTGTCATTCACCGGTTTACCACTATGCTTGGACCGATGTTTGTCTGTGCTACAGAGAGGGGGGTCTGTCTGCTGGAGTTTACCGATCGCCGGATGTTAGAAACAGAATTTCGCGATATCCAGCGTTTATTTAACGCCAGAATTGTCACCGGAGAAAACAGCCATACCCGGCAGACAGTAAAAGAAATCAGCGAGTATTTTGCCGGAACTCGCCGACAGTTTGAGCTCTCTGTCGATACTCCGGGCAGTGATTTTCAACAATCTGTCTGGCATGAGCTGCGTGCAGTTCCATATGGCCAGACCTCACACTATCAGGCGATTTCAATTCGGCTTAATAAGCCCAATGCTGTGCGCGCCGTCGCTGCAGCTAATGGCGCAAACCGAATTGCGATAGTGATCCCTTGTCACCGGATAATTGGAAAAGATGGCAAAATGACTGGTTATGGTGGTGGTATTTCGCGCAAAGAATGGCTCATTGAGCATGAGAGAAACAACGCTTAATGGCTTGATGTTCTAATGCAGCCGGAAAATTTCAGCTCTGTATAAGTGCCTTGAGTTTGTAATCTATGAAGTTTTTCGCAAGTAAAGGTTCGTATATCGTTCAAAACTGACCATGCCTTCTTTTTCTTGGGGCTTAGCTTTAAGGATCTCGTTGTTAGTGAGGGGCGTGTGATACGCGCCATGTCTGGAATCTTTCCATAGTTAGTACACGTTTAATGGACCACAATATAGCGTGTACCTAAACGTGTACCAATTTTCTCTGGATTTAGCCGGATGCCTTCGGGCAACAACAGACACAAAAAAGCCCGCAGGGCTTGCGCCGTGCGGGCTCTTAGGACTTCATCGGATGACTCTGGTAATCACCGATGGAGAATTTTGGTGGCTGGCGGAGTCTGAATTGGTTGTGTAACTTTTTGTTTAATAACTGATAACCTTCAATTCAATTTTCATTTTGGTCCCATTGTTGGTCCTAAAAGAAAATGTCAGGTTTTTTGCAGGGAAGGGAAGGTTACAGCAGGAGCCTATTCGTCTGTGAGATTAGCATTTTGCTTTCCTTTAGTCTGCTTGGTATTTAATCGTTCATTTCACGTTAGTTTTTAGCAAGTCGGTAGAGCGCCTTGCTCGCAGAATATCTACTACGGAAATATACGAAGTCTGTTCCTGCCAGCTAAATTCCTTCCTGTCGATACGCACCAGTTCGTATTTCTCCACCAGAAAATTCACAGTATCAGCCAGCGTGATACCAGCATCGATATGTTCCTGTATAACACGTTCCTCACTGAACGGTGTGTCGTTGAGGGTCAGACCATAGTGTTGTTCCAGCAGGCGTGTCAGTAGCATTTGCCAGACAGCCACGGG